>JBICHM010000217.1:0-7256 GCA_043101835.1 Phycisphaerales bacterium
GGCCGGAATCGAAGAGCGTCACCCCACGCGCAGCCCCGCCGAAGCGGGGAAGGAAGATAGCGCCGGGCCCGCCGATCGGCGACCCGCCGCACCGGTGGACTGCCCCGATCGGGTGGCAATATCCGTCCCCGACGCTCGTTCGGCCGAATGATGTGGGCGTTGAGCCGACCTGCTGACGAATCCGGCGGCGCCGTCGCCCCGCAGGCGCCGAGCGATGACATCGCGTCGCTGCTCGTGCGCGCCGGTGAAGGCGACGGACACGCCTGGCGTCTGCTGCTCGATCGCTACGCCCGGCGTGTCTACGCGCTGGCCCGGAGCCGGCTCCGCGATCCCGACACCGCCGAGGAGATCACCCAGTCCGTGTTCGTGACGATCGCCGAAAACCTTGCCGCCGGCGGCTACACCGAACGCGGACGATTCGAATCGTGGCTGTTTCGTGTCGCCGCCAACCGGGTGCGCGACGAGGCGCGCCGGCGCAAGCGCCACGCCGTGCCCACCGATCCCGGCGCCATGCCCGACCCGCCCGCGCAGGATGACCCGCCGCACGATCCGGACCGTTTCAACGCGCTGCGCGACGCCGTCGCCCAGTTGTCCGACGCCGACCGCACCGTCATTGAACTCCGGCACCACGCCGGGCTCGGATTCAAGGAGATCGCCGAGTGCCTCGGCGAGCCGCTCGGCACCCTGCTCGCGCGCCACCACCGCGCCCTGAAGAAACTCCGCACCATCCTCGAAGGCGCCGCCGTCGAGGGAGACACGCCATGACCAACCGTGACGATCATCAGACGCCAGCCGACCTGCAGGCCCTCGAGCGCGAGCTCGACGCCCTCGCCGCCGACGAGCGCACGAGCGCACCGGCCGGCCTCGAGCAGCGCGTCGCGCTGGCGACGGCCCGCGCGCTCCGGAATGGCCCCGCCCCGGTCGCGCGCATCGGATTCGCCGGTGTCGGTTGGCGCCGGCTCGCCGCGGCTGTGGCGCTCGTCGCCGGCGCCGGGCTGATCGTGGTCGCAACGACGCAGCGGCTCGGCCCCGGTGCGGCGACGCCCGAGGCCCTCGAGACCGCGAGCATCGAGGCCGAAGTCGAGGCGTGGCTGGCGGATCCGTTCCTCGACGAGGGAGGCGATTCCTTCGCATCGCTCCGGGAGGAACTCGACGGCTTCGACGCGACGCTCGGCGCCGAGGCCTTCGATGACGCCGACCCGCTCTCGACACTCGAACTGGAGTCCGTGTCATGATCAGCCGCCCACGCATGGCGCTTGCCGTCCTCGCGTTCGCCGCCGGCGTGCTCGCCTCCGGCGCCGCGGTCGCCCAGCCGGGGCGCGAGCGCCCCGCCGATCGTCAGGGCGAGCGATCGCCCGCGCCAGAGCGCCTGCGCGAGTTCCTTGAGCAGCGGCTCGAAGCGACGCGCGAGAGCGAGGCGACGCTGGCCTCCCTGCTTGAGCGCCTCGACAGCGGCGAATCGCCCGAGGCCGTCGCGCAGGACGCGCGCGACCTTGCCCGCGCCCAGTTCGACCCGATGCGCGAGCGCGTCGGCGCCCCGCCAGGCGATCGGGGCCCCGGTGTGCGCCCCGACGGGCCGGAGATGACCACCGAGCAGATCATGGACCTGCTGGGCGAAGTCGATGCGCCCATGCGCGAGCGTCTCCGCCGACTCGCGCAGGAGAATCCGGAGCGGGCCCGCGCCATCCTCCGCGACGCCGCCCCGCGCCTGCGCGAGCTCGCGCAGCTCCAGCGTGACGACCCGGAAGCGTTCCGCCTTCGCCTCTCGATGATGCAGGCGGGGCGCGACGCGTTCCGCGCCGCGATGGGCTACGCCCGCGCCCAGCGCGAGGGCGCCGGCGAGGACGAACTCAGGCGCCGGCGTGACGAGGTCGCCGCGGCCCTGCGAAACCGCATCGAGATCGAGCGGATGATCAAGGCTCGCGAGATCGAACGCCTCGCCGGGCGCGTCGAGCAGCTCCGCGATGAGCTCACCCAGGCGGCGGCGGAGGCCGACACCATCGTCGAGCGCGAGACGCGGCGCGCCATCGAGAACGCGATGCGCCCCCGAGGTGAGCGACGTCGCGACGGCGACGAGCAGCGCGACGAACGCTGAGCACGCCGCGCGGCGCGTCGTCGGGTACCCTTGCGCCCGATGACGACTGCCGCCGTCACTGCGCCCGCGATGCGCCGCCTGCTGCGCCGTCCCTCCGTCATCGCCAGCGCGTGCCTGCTCGCGGCGATCGCGCTCGCCTGTCTCGGGTCGCTCCCGTGGACGCTCGGCTGGTTCGGTGAGGGCGCGCCGCCGTATCGCGCCCAGAACCTCGAAGCCGCCCATGCGCCGCCCCTGTGGAGCGCCGGCGCTGAAGACAACGAAGCCCGATTCGCCCTCGGCGCCGACAGCCTCGGACGCAGTCTCCTCGTGCGATGCCTCGCCGGTGGGGGGGTGTCGCTGACCATCGGACTCGCCGCGGCGCTGCTCAGCGTCGGCATCGGCACGCTCTGGGGCTGCGTCGCCGCCTACGCCGGCGGCCGAGTTGATGCGCTCATGATGCGCATCGTCGATGTGCTCTACGGGCTGCCCTACATCCTGCTCGTCGTCCTGCTCGCCGTCGCGGTTGATGCGCTTGTCGACCGGGTCGCGGCGTCGGGCGCTCCCCTCGGCGAGGCCGGTCTGAAGGTCGTCAACGTCGTCACGCTGCTCGTCGCGATCGGGGGCGTCTCGTGGCTGACGATGGCGCGCGTCGTGCGCGCCCAGGCGCTCAGCCTCAAGGAGCAACCCTTCATGGAGGCCTCACGCGCGATCGGAGCGCCGATGCGTCGACAGCTCATCCGGCACCTGCTCCCCAACCTCGTGGGCGTGATCATCGTGTACGCCACGCTCACTGCGCCGCAGGCCGTGCTGCAGGAGTCGTTCCTCTCCGTCCTGGGCAGCGGGGTGCAGGCGCCCCTGCCGTCGTGGGGCAACCTCGCCAGCGACGGCCTCGAGGAACTCAACACCGTCCGCCCACGCTGGTGGCTGCTGCTCTTCCCGTCGCTGCTCCTGGGCGTCACGCTCGTGGCCTTCAACATCCTCGGCGAGGGCCTGCGCGAGGCGCTCGACCCCCGGAGCGCGCAGCGATGACCCGAGGCGTCGCCCAGCCCGTGCTCGAGATCCGCGACCTCGCCGTCGCCTTCCGGGGCGGCGCGCCCGTCGTCGATGGCGTGTCGCTCTCGATCCACGCCGGGCAGACGCTCGCAATCGTCGGCGAATCCGGCAGCGGCAAGAGCGTCACCGCGCTCAGCGCTCTTCGCCTTCTTCCGCCCGGCGGACAGATCAGGCGCGGGCACATCCTGCTGCGCGACGGCGAGCGGGCCATCGACATCGCGTGCGCCGGCGACCGCGACCTGCGCCGCATCCGCGGCGGCCAGGTCGCCATGGTCTTTCAGGAGCCGATGACCAGCCTCAACCCGGTGCTGCCGATCGGCGAACAGGTCGCCGAAGCCGCTCGACTGCACCAGGGGGTGCGCGGGCGCGCCGCGCGCGACGCCGCGGTCCGCGCGCTGGAGGAGGTCGGCGTCGCCGACGCCGCGTCACGCTTCGGCGACTACCCGCATGAGTTCTCGGGCGGCATGCGCCAGCGTGTCGTCATCGCCATCGCGCTCGCCTGTCGGCCGCGCGTGCTTCTCGCCGACGAGCCGACGACCGCGCTGGATGCCCACCTGCGCATGCAGATCCTCGACTTGCTCGACGATGCCCGTGCGCGACGGTCGATGGCGGTCGCGCTGATCACCCACGATCTCGGCCTCGTCGCGGAGCGCGCCGACGCCCTCTGCGTCATGGACGCCGGGCGGGTTGTGGAGTACGGCGCGCGCGACGCCGTGCTCCACTCTCCCCTGCACCCGTATACGCGCGCCCTGCTCGCGTGCGCACCGCGCATCGACGAGGCGCGCGCGCGGCTTGTCACCGTGCGCGAAACGCTCGACGCCCCGGGCGCGTTTGACCCGGTCCCGACCGGCGCCGGCGCCCGGACGCCGTGGTGGCCTGGCGGCGCGTGTCGCGACGGCGAGACCTGCCGGCTCGTCGATGCGGGCGCCGAACGATGGCTCGCCGTCTGGGCCGGCGCTGAGGTTCCTTTCGTCGTCCCGGATGTATCCGCTGCGCGCGACGAACGCGAGGCCGCGGCATGACGCGCGTCCTGCTCATCGCCGATCGCGCCATGGCCAGCCACGAGCATCGCCTGCTCAACAGGCTTGATGTCGGCCTCTCCGATGAGGGCCTGCGCGTCACGCTCGGTGCGCCGGCCGGGGCGCTGCCGATCCGGCGAGCCAGCCTGAGCGAAGTCGTCGAGTACGACCCGCCCGCGCCGTTCGTGACGACGCGCATGCGCGCTGCGAGGCTTGTCGAGCGGATTGGGCGTCCCGGCGCACAGGAATCGACGATCGTGCACGCCTGGGGTGAGGGCGCCTGGGCGCTCGCCGTGGAAGTCGCGGCGTTGCTGCATGCGCCACTCGTCATCGAGGTGTGGGCGGCGCGCCTGATAGGTCGCCTGCCGCGCATCGAGCGGCGCGTCCGCCGGCGCGCCACGCTGCCGTGCATGCTCTTCACGGCGCCGAGCACGGGTCTGCGCGACGCCATCGACGCCCGGCGCATCCGCACGCCGGTGCGCCTCGTGCACTGGGGCGTCTACGCGCACGGGAAGCGCGCTGTGCGTGAGGAGGCGGCGCCGCCCAGCGTGGCGATTCTCGCGATCGGCGCCGATCCGCTCAGCGTGGACGCCGCGATCGAGGGCGTGGCCGCGATCGCCTCCCAGCGTGACGACCTGCTCGTCCTGCTCGACGATCGGGCGGTGCGGCGCCGCCCCGCGCTCTGGAAGGCCGTGCGCGACGCCGGGCTGCTCGACAACCTCACGCTCGTCGCGGACATGGAATCGCAGCGCGAAGCGGTGCTCGAGGCCGATGTGCTGCTCCAGCCCGAGGCGACCGGCGAACTCCGGTCGATCACCCTCGAGGCGCTCGCCGCCGGCATGGTCGTCGTCGCCCAGCGCGACACCACCAGCGACACGCTGACCGGTGATTCCCCCGCGATCCTGCTCGAAGACGCCTCGTCTCGCGCCTGGGATCGCGCGGTGCGCGACGCCCTGGCCAACCAGGCCGGCCCTGGCCAGCGACCCGCTCTGGGGCTCGAGTTCGTCAGAAAATCTCGCAGAGCGAGCGATCAGATCGCAGCGCTCCTGCGAATCTATGACGGGCTGACCTCGCCGAGGGCCGATGCGGCCGCTCCGGAATGATCGGACCGCCCGGCTCGTTCACATTTCAGCGAAAGACCGATTGACCCGGGTCCTGTGCCTAGGGATAATCCGAGGTATCTTTCTCCCCTCCACCCCGCCCGCGTCTCCGGACCGGGCGGGGTATTTTTTTGCCAGGCGTGCTTTTCTCGGACCTTGGCGTGATCGTGCTCGCGGCGGGCAAAAATACCCCCGAAACAGGTTGCTTTGTGAGGACTGCGCGGCATGCTCCGTCTGACGAGCCGCGCACAGCGGTTCGGATTGCGACGGCCGGCGCGCCAGCGTGCCTTGTGGGCACGGCGCGCGGCCGCACGAAGCCGCAGGAGCGAGAAGGATGCTCGATCTCGTCGCCGCCATCGTCCTGAGCACCGTCGCCGGTGTCGGGCCCTACGAAATCGATCGCAGCGGGGCGCGCGCCGATCTGTTGGCCACGCCCGCGCCGTACCCGGCCGGTCGGACGGACAGCCCCGACCGGCTCGAGAACGGCCGCCTTTGGGTGAGCCGGTACCCCATCGGATCGCGCTCGCCGATTCCCGAAGGCGTGTACGCCGACCCGGGCGCCGCGTCCTACGGCGCCGCGCGAGGCGAGAACCACGCCGTCGCCTACGCACGCGTGGGCCATATGGCTGTCGCCTTCGATCCGTACGCCACCTACGGCGCACGCGGGTTGGAGAAGTTCCGGGCCGCCAAGAACCAGTGGCTGCGCGAGCAGGGCTATGTGCTCAAGGTTCGGACGCACGTCAACCCGCGATTCCACCAGCAGCGCGCCGACGAGCGCCAGGCCGGCGCGCCGGCGCCCCGCGCAACGATCCGCATCAATCGCGAGAAGGCAGAGCCCCGCAACATGCAGGCGATGCTGACCTCGTGGAACCCGGTCTCGTACGAGGAATGGCAGGCCGAGCAGGCCGACCTCGAATCCACTGATATCGCGGCGTCGGAGGAGGCGCGTCCGGAGACGGACGCTGACGCCGCCGAGGATCACGCCCTCGCGGACGCGGCGTTGGAGTCAGGCCGCGCCGCGAGCGGCTCCTGAGTACTGCCTCCTCCACTGTGTGACAGGCAAGCGCCCGCTCGAAGGAGCGGGCGCTTGCTTTTTTGCCGCTACTCAGGCCCGGCATACTCGCAGCGGCTCGTGCAGGTCTCGTGCACGATCACTTCCGCCAGGTCCGGCAGCACGGGTTCGAGGCGCTCCCAGATCCAGTGCGCCAGCATCTCGCTGGTCGGGTTCTCAAGCCCCTCGATCTCGTTGAGCACCCGGTGGTCGAGGCGCTCCTCGATGGGCTTGATCGCGCGCTTGATGTCGCCGTAATCGACCAGGTATCCCTTCGCCGGGTCCACGACACCGTCGACGACGATCTCCACGCGAAAGGAGTGCCCGTGCATCCGCCGGCACTTGTGCCCCTCGGGAAAGGTCGGCAGCCAGTGCGCCGCCTCGAAGCCGAAGGATTTCGCCAGTCGCATGCGCATGCGGGGAAGGTCCTTTCGCGCTAGACGCCGCGCGTCTGCGGATCCCAGATGAACTTGTGCAGCTGGGGCTGGAGCACGACATCCAGCCCGTCCTCGAGAATCCACTCGGCGAGCGTGCGCATCGGCAGCCCCTGCATCCCGAGGATCTCGAGCCCGGTCGGCTGCTCGAAGACCGGGCTGAGCAGCACCGCCGCGACGCGCCGCGTCAGCCCGCGCTCGCGGATCAGCTCGCGCGCAAACTCGTAGTCGGCGCGGCTCGTGATGACGAACTTCACCTCGTCGCGCCCGGTCAGCTTCTCGAGGTTCGACCAGTCCATCCGGTCGACCTCGCCCGAGCCGGGGGTCTTGATGTCCATGATGCGGATGATGCGCGGGTCGCAGGCGCCGATGTCGCAGGCGCCGCTGGTCTCGATCGCCACCGTCTTGCCCAGGTCGCACAGGCGCTCCATCAGGTCGTGCACGCGCGCCTGCAGCAGCGGCTCGCCCCCGGTCACCTCGACGAACGAGCAGGGGTGGCCGACGATCTCGGCGATGATGTCGTCG
>JBICHM010000218.1:0-5759 GCA_043101835.1 Phycisphaerales bacterium
CTCTTCCGATCTGTTGCCGCCCCGACAGCGCGGGCGCCACGGGGGCTCGTCTGACCGTGCTACAGGAGGCTCTCGATCTGTAGCCCGAACCGCATCTCATAAATGGTCAGGAGTGCGGGAAACAGGTCGTACCCCCACACATACTCGTAGCCCCAGCGCCACTTGTAAACGGCTGCGGAGCGTCCCAAGTCGTGCCCGAGATCCCACAACGCCAAACCCCCTCGAAGCTCGCAATACACATCGCTGAGATCATCGAAGAGAACGAAGCGACGTTCATTTCCATCCGGATCATGGGAGGCCCACTCCTCGAGGCGCTTGGTGTCGCTGCTCACAACGGCGGCAATGGAGCGTCCCATTGGTTCGGCCGACTTCCCTGCTACTTCGTCAAGCTGTGCTTGAGTTCTCTCGTTGATTGACGGCGGGAAGCACGGCAGCGGCTCCACCGTCTCCACCAGCCGAATCAACAACCCCTGCAACGGCCCATAGAACGGATCCGGCCGCTGCACGATCGCCGCGTCGATGAAGTCGCAGTAGGCGCGGGCGGCGGCGGCGAAGGCGGATGCTTCGGGGTCGTTGGGGGAGATCAGGTCGTGGTCGTTGGCCATTGCAGTCATAATCCTTGTCGACCTGCGCACAATCCACGCGTTGCCCTTCGGGCAATGCGTGGCACCCCGTGCGATCGCGGCCTACCTCGTCCCCGCCAGCCTGCGCACCGTCATGTCGAACGAGCGGACCATGCTCGTCAGGATGGCCCAGACGACGACGCCGTAGACGACGGCGCTTGCGCCCGCGCCGGTGAGCAGGGCGAGGGTGACATCCTGCTGGCCGCCGACGCCGCTGAGGGTTTCGCTGGCGCCGCGTGCGGGGTCGCACATCGCGTAGATGGCGGTCGCCGGGTTCAGCGTCGTGAGCATGGGGCCGAGGAAGGGGATGCTCGGGCCCGCCGCGGCGCCGCAGAGGCCCAGCACGCCCGCGATCGCGCCGACGACGCCCACCGTCGCCACCGCGCTGCCGATCGCGCCCTTGCTCTTGACCGACCACTGCAGGCCGACCATCACGCAGAAGGCGAGGAACGGCGCGAAGACCAGCGGCAGCACCAGCGCGCCGGCGGGCAGCATGATGGGCGTGTTGATCGGCGTCGTGCCGACGACATCGGGCACCGTGACGCCGCCGGCGGCGCCGAAGCCGTTCGCGAGGATGTAGACGGCCGCGAAGGCGCCGGTCAGCAGCGGCGCCATCGCCAGGGGCACGAGGAACGAGATGATCCCGCGCAGCTTGCCGCCGAGGTACGCCTTGGGGGTGATCGGCGTCGTGAGCAGCAGGTCGAGCGTGCCGTCCTCGCGCTCGCGCGAGACGCTCGTCGCGGCCATGTTCATCGCGATGAGGCTGATGACGGCCAGCTCGGTCCAGAGCGTCGCCAGCAGCATGAAGCGCAGGGTGGAGCCGTTGATGGTGCCCTTGAAGTGCAGCCAGAGGATGACCAGCCCCCACACCACGCCCAGGGCGACGAAGGACCAGCGCGCGGCGCGCTTGGGGAGCGTCGTCGCTCGGGCCGCGGCTTCGCGCCACGCCACCGGGTTCTTCCACACGCTCCGCAGCCCGCGCGCCCGCTGGCGCAGCTCGAAGCGGCTCAGCGACTTCCGCCACGGCGCGCCGCCCTCCGCCGCGATCGCGCGCACCACCGACGCGCCCGCGCCCATCAGCGCCACGCTCAGCAGCGAACTCCACAGGCACCACGCGAGCACCGGCGAGCCGTACCACAGGCGCGAGAGCGACCCCATCTCGACGAGTTCCGTCGGGTCGGGCGTGGGGTACGACGAGGGGTTGAGGAGGCTCTCCTGCGCAAGGAAGGGGTTCAGCGGGGTCATCACCGTGACGCCCCCGGCGCGGATGCCCTGGTCGATCGCCCAGGTGACGGCGAGGTAGGAGATCACCGCGATGTAGAAAACGAAGACGGCGCGCCGGCCGGCGAGGCGGCTGACGCTCATGGCGATCGCGATGGCGCCGACGAGCAGCGCGGCGCACGCCGCGACGGCGTAGGACTTCAGGATCGTCGACCCCGGCACGCCCCCGAAGTACTGCGTGATCGCGAACAGCGGCAGGCTGCTGATCAGCAGCGCGAGGATGAAGAACAGGCGTCCGAAGAGGTTGCCCAGCACGATCTGGGCGGCCGAGAGGGGGGTGGTCAGCAGGATGTCCCAGGTGCGCGGGTTGGCCTCCTGGGCGATGGCCCCGGCCATGAAGAGGGGGGCGAGCACGCAGATGAGGCCGATCTGCAGGTAGGCGGTGTAGGCGAAGGACTCGGCGCCCGCGGCGGCGAGGTCGCGATAGGAGAGTGCCCCCGCGCTCGACTGGGCCAGCAGCGACCAGAGCAGCACGCCGATGAGCGTCGCGAGGTAGCCGGTGCGGATGTAGAGGTGGCGCGTCCGGGTGGACCCGTTCTGGACGAGGCGCACGGCGACGGGGTTCGTCGGGCCGAGGCGCAGGAACCATCGCAGCAGGGCCGGCATCGGCGTCGTGTCGCCTCCGGAAGGGTCGGCGGCCGGCGCCGGCGGGACCGGGGCGCCCCGGATGCGTGGGCCGGGCCGGCGCGGGGCCGGGCACGACCCGGCGTCGCTCGATACCATAGCCCGCAGTCTGGTTTCATGTTCCCGACTCCCGGTCCGCCGGCACGGCGCCTGGCGACCGTTTGACGCCTCCCCTCGGCCGGGGATTCCCGGCCACGCACGCAGGCCCGCGCCCGGCATCTGCTCGTTCGCCGGCGCGGCATAGATTGACCGAAGCGACGCAACCGCACCGCGGTTTCAGAACCCATGCAGCACACGAGAAGGGCGATGCGCCCGCTCCCACTCTGCGAGACGCTGAACACGCGACAGCAAGCACTTCCCGCTTGATCGGTTGATCCCACTGCGCGGAGCGCGCAACGGCCGCAGGCCCGCCGAACGCCGGCTCTCCTCCCGGACGAGTCGATTTCGGAGAAGGGTCCGCCATGCCCGTGTGCACACTCATCATCCCGCAGACGCTCGCGCAGGGCGACGCCGCGACCGGCGGCCCCACGCTGACGGTCGTGCTGCTGGGCGTCGTCGCCGTCGTCGTGGGCGCCGTGATCGGGTTCGTGATCGTCCGCGCCCTGATGGCCAAGGCCGTGGCCCAGAGCCGCGCCGAGGCCGCGCGCCTCGTCGAGAACGCGAAGAGCGAGGCCTCGACGCTCGCCGAGAAGATTCAGGTGGACGCCGAGAAGCAGGTGCTCGAGCGCACCCGGAAGTTCGAGGACGAGGCCGAGCAGACGCGCCAGGAGTTCAAGGACCAGGAGCGCCGCCTCGCGAAGCGCGAGGACCTGCTCGACCGCAAGCTCGACACCCTCGCCGTGAAGGAGGAGAACCTCGCCAAGACGGCGGAGACGCTCCAGACGCGCGAGGGACGCATCGAGAAGCGGGAGGAGGAACTCGAGGGCGTCCTCCGCGAGCAGCGGGACGAGCTGCTCCGCATCGCCGAGATGACCGCGGAGGAGGCCCACGACCTGGCGATCCAGCGCGTGCAGGACGAGGCCCGCCACGAGGCGGCGAAGGTGCACCGCAAGATCGTCGAGGAAGCCGAGGAGCAGGCGCGGGACCGGGCGCGCGAGATCACCATCAACGCCATCCAGCGCTACGCCAGCGAGACGACCAGCGAGAGCACCGTCCGGGCCGTGCCCATCCCCTCCGACGACATGAAGGGGCGCATCATCGGGCGCGAGGGGCGGAACATCCGCGCCATCGAGAAGGCCACCGGCGCCGACATCATCGTCGACGACACCCCCGGCGTGATCGTCGTGTCGTGCTTCGACAAGGTGCGCCAGACGATCGCGGCGGTCAGCCTCCAGAAGCTCGTCGAGGACGGGCGCGTCCACCCGACGCGCGTTGAGGAGGTCGTCGCGCAGGTCCGCAAGGAGGTCGAGGAGGAGGTCGTCAAGCGCGGCAAGGAGGCCGTCATGGAGTGCAACCTCCGCGGCGTCCACCCCAAGGTCGTCGAGGCCATGGGCAAGCTGCACTTCCGGACTTCGTACGGCCAGAATGTGCTGCGCCACTCCGTCGAGGTCGCCTTCCTCTGCCAGCTGATCGCCGACCAGCTCGGCATGAACGGCGACATCGCGCGGCGGTGCGGCTTCCTGCACGACATCGGCAAGGCCATGGACCACGAGATGGAGGGCGGCCACCCGAAGATCGGCATGGAGTTCGCCCGCATGCACGGCGAGAAGGAGCCGGTGCTCAACGCCATCGGCGGCCACCACGCCGACATCCCCTCGACGAGCTTCTACACGCCCATCGTCATGGCCGCCGACGCCATCAGCGGCGCCCGCCCCGGCGCGCGGCGCGAGAGCCTCGAGCGCTACATCCAGCGCCTCGAGCAGCTCCAGGACATCGCCCTCGGCCACAAGGGTGTCGATGAAGCCCACGCCATCCAGGCCGGGCGCGAGGTGCGCGTGATGGTCGATGCGCGCAAGGTGAGCGACGACGAGGCGTGGGAGATCGCCCGACAGATCGCCAAGCAGGTGAGCGACGAGATGACCTTCCCCGGCGAGATCCGCGTGACGGTGCTGCGCGAGACGCGGGCGATTGAGTACGCGCGCTAGGTACACTCAACCGAATGCGGGTAGGACCATCGCCACTGATCGATCCCTCGCTGGGCCTCGATCGTGAACACCGAAGAGCGTTGCACTTTGCCGCCTGGGGCCATTGCATCGTTGCCCCGTGGACTTGGCTACTGACTACCAACGGTATTGCTGCGTTCGTTGGGCTGTACCTGGTCGGAAAATGGGCGATCCGTACGGGCCTTGGGGTTGTTCCAGATTGGCTCGGATTCGCCTTCTTTGCCCTGTACCTGCTTGTGATAGGCGCTGGGTTGCTCGTGTTCCGCCGAGTCTCGTTTGCGCCGTGGCTCTTCGCGGAGATGCGCAGTCGAGGCCATGATGTCTGCGGGCGATGTGGCTACTTGATGGAGTCGATCCCGAGTGAGACTCCTCGATGCCCAGAGTGTGGTGCGGATCGCTCGCTGATGAATCCAAAGGGCGAGGTGAGGCGCTACCCGTTCCGCAGCATGCAGTGCCTTGCGCTTGAGGCTGAAGCCGCCCGACGGCAGGAAGCCAAAGAGCCCTGAGCGCAAGCTCAGGGACACCCGTCCGCTCACACCCTTGTCGTGCAATTGTCCCCGTGCTCGCGCACGGGGCTCTTTGTCGTGGGTTATCGCCGAATCCACCCGCCGCCCAGCACAGGAAGTGGTGGGTGGAGGAACCCGACCCGTCGACCAACTCCAGGTCGATGTATCCCGTGGGCCAGTCGTCGCCGATGGTGAAGGTGAACGCGGCCGGCCAACCGCAGCCGTTCGCATCCGCGTCGCCGGGTATCGGGTGGTCGGAGACCTGGATCCCCGGGTACTTGGCGCAGAGCGTTTCCCCGGAGCCGATGCGCCTGGCGACCAGGCGGCAGGGTCCCTTCGAGCTGCTGGCGTGTATCGAGACGGTGTCACCCGGCGCGACACTCACCCGGTCGGGGTAGAACCACGGGCCGCCGTCGGTGGATGCCATGTCGGAACGCAGGCTAGACCCCGGAGCCGAGAGGGGCCGAGGGTCCGCAACGGCGCATCACGGCGTCGGCAGGGTGAACCCGACGCGGGCCCCGCCCAGCGGGGCGTCCTCCACGAGGACCTCGCCGTGGTGTTGCTGCACGATCCCGGCCACGATCGACAGCCCCAGTCCCGAACCCGGCTGGGAACGGTGGTGG
>JBICHM010000219.1:0-3608 GCA_043101835.1 Phycisphaerales bacterium
CGTGTGCTCTTCCGATCTCGACGAGCCGCATGCATCGGCTCCGCGAGTCGGGCGTGACCGACGGCGCCGATCTCGCGCTCGCTGCGGAGTATCTGGCGGCGACCTGGCGGTTCGCGCGCGACGCTGAGGGCGGCGAGCGGCTCGTCGAACTGCGCGACCAGATCGCCTCCCGCGATTGGGAGGGCGTGCTCGGCGATTTCGACTCACTCGACGAGGTCGGCTGGCGCTGGTGGCGGCGCAACGGGCACTTCGATCCGAGCGCGGCCCTGCGCTCCCTTCGCTGCCCGACGCTCGCGGTCTTCGGCGGCGCCGACACCGCGGTGTCGATCGACCAGAATCTGGAACCGATGCGCAGTGCGTTCAAAGCAGGCAGCGCCGAAGATGCAACCTGTATTGTCATCGACGGCGCCGACCACGGGCTCAGCCATGTCGATCCCGACGATGGAATGCGGCGGCTGCACACGGCGCGCGGCTGGTCATCGGACCTCTGGCCCGCGGTGCTCGGCTGGCTCCGCGAGCGCGTGGACCTCGCCGGCGAGTGATCGCGATATCCTGCGGCCATGACCCCAGACGACGCCCGCGCCCTCATGCACGAATGGACGCCCTCCGCCGCCCTGCGGGGCCATATGGAGGCCGTCGGCGCCTGCATGGGCGCCTACGCGAAGCAGCTCGCCCCCGCCGACGCCGACCGCTGGGTCGTCTGCGGCCTGCTCCACGACTTCGACTACGAGAAGCACCCCACCGCCGACGAGCACCCCTATGTGGGCGTGAAGCACCTCGAGTCGCTCGGGGTCGATGACGAGATCCGCACGGCGATCATGGGCCACGCGCCGTACACCGGCACGAAGCGCGAGACGCCGATGGCGCGCACGCTCTTCGCCGTCGATGAGCTCGCCGGGTTCATCGTCGCCTGCGCGAAGGTGCGTCCGAACGGCATCAGCGACCTCGAACCAAAGAGTGTGAAGAAGAAGCTGAAGGACAAGGCCTTCGCCGCCGCGGTGAGCCGCGAGGACATCAAGGATGGCGCCGCCGACATCGAGGCGCTCTGCGGGGCCGACATGGCGGCCCACCTGGCGACCTGCATCGGCGCGATCCGGGACGCGGGGGAACGCGTGCCGATCTGAGGCGCGGTCGGCAGATCGCGCCCCAGGCTCGCCTTCCCCCGCCCGATCACCTAGAACATTCCCATGCTCACCGCGATCACGCGTGCGGTCAGCCCGGCCATCGCCGATTGCCTGCTGACCTATATGGACCGCGATCCGATCGACGCCCACAAGGCGGCGACCCAGCACGAGGCGTACTGCGCCCTGCTGAAGGAACTCGGCGTCGAGGTCGTCCGCCTGCCGGCCGATTCCGACTGCCCGGACTCGGTGTTCGTTGAGGACAACGCCGTCGTCGCCGACGAGGTGGCGGTGCTGGCGCGCATGCACGACCCGGCGCGCGAGCCGGAGGTGGACAGGATCGCCGAGGTCATCGGCGGCTACCGGCCGCTCGAGCGCATCGAAGCCCCCGGCACGCTCGAGGGCGGCGATGTGATCCGCGTGGGGCGCACCTTCTTCGTCGGGCTCTCCTCGCGCACCAACGCCGACGGGGCGCAGCAGTTGAAGACGCTTCTCGAGCCGCGCGGCTACACGGTGCGGACCGTCCCGGTCACGGGCTGCCTGCACCTCTCCACCGGTGCGAGCCATGTGGGCGACGGGCTGATGCTGGTGAACCCGAAATGGGTGGACGCGAGCGCCTTCACGCGCAGCGAAGACCCCGCGTTGCGCGTGCTCAACGTGCCCGACGACGAGCCGTGGGCCGCGAACACGATGCTCGTGCGCGACACCGTGGTCATGCCCGCGGGCTTCCCGAAGACGCGCGCGATGCTGGAGCGCCACGATCGCGCCGTGCGCGAGGTGGACATCAGCGAACTGATGAAGGCCGAGGCGGGCCTCACCTGCATGCGCAAGCTCTTCGAGGCCGACACCGCCGCGGCGCGCAAGCTGGCCGAAGCCCAGGCGCCGGTCGCCAGGGCCTGATGGCAGCCAACACGATTACGGGTTGAGCACCTCGATGCGACGGGGCGTGATGACCTGCGCCCGCAGGCCGGCTGCGCCCTCACGCTCGCCGACGACGCCGACGATCGTGCCCAGCTTGCCGTTGAGGTCGAGCCCGTCGGCCGGGGCGATGTAGGCGAGCGTGCGCCCGGCGCCGCCCTCGATGCTCAGCAGGCGGTACAGCAGCGGGAGGCGCTTGCCGTCGTAGATCGCGCTGGTCGTCAGGCGACCGACGGCGAGGTACTCCGGCCGGCTCTGCCACTCGGCGATGCGGCTGCTGAGCGACTCGGCGCCCTCCTCGGCGCGCGCCTGCACCTCGTCCACCCGCTCCATCTGGCGCTGCAGCGCGAGGCGGATCTCCAGCAGTTCGATGCGCGTCTGGAGGAAGGGCTGCACCGTCTCGGCGTCTTCGTCGCCCTCGAGGGCGCTGTAGAGCGCGCGGTGCTCGTCGATCAGCGGCTGAATCTCGGCGTCGAGAATCGGCTCGTCGATGACGCGATCAAAGGCCTCGCGCAGTTCGGCGAGGGTGAGCACGCGCCGGCCGGCGTCGCCGCCTTCGTTGTCCTGCATCGTGAGGACCGGCGCCGCGGGGCGCGTGGTCGAATCCGTGGGCGACGCGCCGGCGGGCACGATCGGCGCGTTGTCGGTCTCGCCGGCGGGCGCCTGCGCCACCGGTCGGTCGGTCGGCTGCGCCCGGTTCGGCTGCGCCTGGGCCGGCTGGGCCTGATTGGGCTGCGTCTGATCGGGCGTGGTCTGGGGCTGCGCCGGTACGCGGTCGGGCGTCGTCGCCGGCGCCTGGGCGACCTGCTGCGTCCCCGCGGGCGCGCCCTGGCCGAGGCGGGCCATCGCCTCTTCCTCGGTGATGCGCCCGGTCAGCTGGGCGCTCACGAAGGCGCGCGCATCGGCCGGGGGCTCGACGAGGAAGCCCACCGCGTCGCCCGCCTCGTTGCGCAGCGTCTCGATGTGGCGGAGTTCGCGTCCCGAGGGCAGGGGCGTGTCGAGCAGCGTCTTCCACGAGTTCACGACGCCGTTGTCGCGGTTGTAAAAGCGGAGCTTCGTCGGGCGGCTGAGGCGGACCATGCCGGTCGCCTCGTCGAGGGCGCCCTCATCGTCGCGCACCAGGGCGCCAAAGCCGGCGGGGAAGGCGACGCGGAGCCAGTCGAAGCCCTCGCCGTCGACCTTCAGCACGCGCCCGCTGTCGAGTTTGCCGATGGCGTACCACACGCTGCCGTCGCCGCAGCGGAGGTAGACGTTGTCCTGGGCCACCTCCACGAAGTACGGCTCTACGGCCGAAACCTGGGCGGTGGCGCTGGTGGCGGGGATCGCCCCGGCGAATGGCGCCGCGATGGCGATCGCGGCGAGGCCGGAACGGAGAAGTCGCATCAGGGTGGTGGCGGGTCGCATCGTGCGCATCCTTTCGTCGATCGAAGCGTCGCGCGCCCGCCCGTCGCCTCCGCGCCGGGTCCCCGGGGGCACGCGCGAATCAGGATACCGCCTGCGCGCGCATCGCGCCGACCGAATCCTGTGAACCGGGGGGCGCCCGGCCCCGACAGATCGGAAGAGCGTCGT
>JBICHM010000220.1:0-6704 GCA_043101835.1 Phycisphaerales bacterium
TCAGTTTTACCGAGTAGCCCGCGTTGTTGCCGAACTCGGTCCACAGCGCGAAATCGAGATCACGGAAAGTCAGCCGCGCGCAGTTGAACGGCTGAAACGCGACGCCCGGGCGAAGCCAGGCGTACACATCGCCGACATTCGGCGCCAGCGCCTGCTTCGGCTTGTGCACGAAGAGCGTCCCGGCGCTCCATCGCCACGAGGCCGGCGTCGCGGCGAGCGCGACGTCGTCGGTCGCCTTGCGCAGATGGCCGAAGTTCCTTGCGACCCGCCCAAGCGCCGCGTCTGCGGGCGACACGGTCGTCAGGTTCGTGTCCCAGTTCCAGACAACGCCGACCGGCGGGGACGCAACCGGCGTTGCGTAGATATCCGGCGCGACCTCCGTCCACGCGCCGGGTGGAACCGGCACGTCGACGCGGATCTCCGCGCGCGATGCGCTCCCCGGCGCCGTTGCGATCGTCACATCCGTCAGGCTGCTGGGCGTGAACCCCCCGGCGCGGTACGCGCCGGGCAGCAGGTACAGGGTGTCGCCCGATTGCAGTTCGTCGATCGCGTCGGTCAGCGCGTAAGGAAAGAACAGCGTGCCGTCGGCGCCGAAGCTGCCCGGCGCCACCGACGCACTCGCATACAGCACGCGCGCCGCCTCCGCCCCCGCGCCGCAGACCAGCGCAAGGCAGACGCCCAGCGCCGCCGCCATGCGCCGACACCGCAACCATCGAAGTCCGGCGATCATCCTCGCTCGCTCGCTCCCTGTGCGTCCCCACCGCTCCGAAGGGTCCTACGCAGAAGCATGGCGCCGGGTTGCCCCCCGGGTCAACCGGATATCCCCTGAATATGGGCCGAAGCCCGGCGTCCGAGGCGTGCGGTCACCCCGGTTCGACCGCCTCGCCACGCGCCGGCAGCACGGTGCGCAGCCCGTGGCGCTCCCCGATCGCCGACGCCAGCGATTCTCGGGCGTGCGGCTCGCCGTGGGTCAGCGCCACCTTCGGCTTCGACGGCGCCATGGCGCCGAGCCAGTCGAGCAGCCCCGAACGGTCCGCGTGCGCGCTGAATCCCGCCATCTGGTGCACCTGCGCTCGCACCGCGATCGGCTCCCCGAAGATGTGCACCTCGTCCGCCCCCTCGCTCAGCCGGCGCCCCAGCGTCCCCGCGGCCATGAACCCCGGCAGCAGCACCGTCACGTTGCGTCGCCACAGGTGGTGCTTGAGGTGGTGGATGATCCGCCCCCCGTCGCACATGCCCGACCCGGCGATGATGATGCACGGCTCCCACGATTCGTTCAGCGCCTGCGATTCCGCCGGCGTCTCCAGCGCACGCAGGCGGCGCATGTCGCGCTGCACCTGCCCGCTCTCGACGAGCCCCTTCGTCTCCTGGTCGTACAGGCGCTGGTGGCTCGCGTACACATCCGTCGCGCGACTCGCCATCGGACTGTCGAGGTACACCGGCACATCCGGCAGCGATCCGTCGCGCACCATCTCCGCGATGTAGTAGAGCATCAACTGCGTCCGTCCCACCGCGAAGGCCGGGATGAGCACGCGCCCCTTCTCCTTGAGCGCGCCGCCGATCGCCTCCTTGAGCAGGCGCACCGCCTCCTCGCGCGCCGGGTGATCCCGGTCGCCGTAGGTGGACTCGAGAAAGACCAGGTCCGCGCCCGTCGGCGGATCCGGATCGCGAAGAATCGGCGCGTCCCGCGGACCGATGTCGCCGCTGAAGACCAGCGTCCAGGTCCGCTCCCCGTCCTCGATGCGCAGCGACACGCTCGTCGAGCCGAGGATGTGCCCGGCCTCGAAGCAGGTCGCCTCGATTCCGTCGGCCACCTGCTGCGGCCGCCCGATCGCCAGCGGGCGCCAGCGCGGCGAGAGCGCCTCCACGTCCTCACCCGTGAACAGCGGCTCCACGAAGTCGCTCTCGCGCCCCGCGCGACGCATCCGCCGGTTCTGCCGATCCGCGTCGCCCTCGTGGATGCGCGCCGAATCGAGGAGCAGCACCTCCGCCAGGTCCACCGTGGCCGGCGTCGCGTACACCTTGCCCCGGAATCCCTCACGCACCAGCAGCGGCAGGCGTCCCGAGTGATCAATGTGCGCGTGCGTCAGCACCACGCTCTCGACCTCGCCCGGGGTGAACCCCGACAGATCGCGGTTCTTCTCGTCCGCCTCCGACCCGCCCTGAAACTGCCCGAAATCCACCAGCACTCGCGTGCGCGAAGTCTCGACGAGATACGCCGACCCCGTCACTTCCCCCGCGGCGCCGAGCGGTGTGATGCGCATGTGATGCTCCGAAGGTCGATTTCGTCTGCGCAGGACTCGAGTGATCGAGAGACGGAGAGACAAAGAGACGGAGAGACGGAGAGACGGAGTGAAGATAGCAGCCGCCGCCCGCCGCCTTGCACTTCGTCTCTTGATCTCTCCGTCTCTTCCGCCGCCTCAGTGCCTGCGCAACTGCACGAACGCATATCCCGTGAACGCCGCGAGCAGGCCGACACCCGTCCACAGCACCGCCACGCCCATCGGGGCGCTGTCCTTCGCCACGCTCGCGCCGCCGGAGATCGAGATCACGCAGAAGAGCGCCGGGAAGAACGACCACAGGTACACCGGCAGCGGCAGGCTCTGGTGCAGACGCAGCCCCATGATCGCGCCCAGCAGCGTCATGATCAGGCACGCCGCCGGCAGCGCGATCCGCTCGTGCTGCACCCCCACGATCTCCCGTCGCACGTTCGCGATCCGGCGCTCCAACTGCCCCACGGCGCGCTCGATCGATTCCCGGTCCTGCGCAAGCCCCGTCAGGTCCGGCTCCGCCAGCGCCAGCCGCGCCGCCTCCAGCGTTTCCAGGCTCGTCAACGCAAAGAGCGCCGGCGCCGGGTCCACATCGGGACGCAGCGCGTCGTAGTCCAGCCGCTCGCGGCTGGCGCGCTCCGCGTCCGGCGATTCCACGTCCTCCAGCGACAGCGACACCGTCGAGACGCCCCGGCGCTCGTCCACGCGAGGCGTCAGCAGCGCGCGCCGGGCCAGGTGCCGGCGCACATTCCCGCCCTCGAGCACGCGCGTGTACTCCACCCGCTCGCCCGGCCGCTCGCTGAGCACCTCCAGGCGCCCGTCCTCGTCGCGCACGCCGCGCGTCGCGAGGCTCGAGGTCTCGCCGCTCACCGGGTTCGTCAGCACGAGACGCCCGCCGCCCGCCGCCGCCGAGCGCAGCGAACGCTCGAGCGCCCGGCGCGCCAGCAGCGCCGCCAGGTCGCGCCGCGCCCGATCGACGCCCGTCACCGGGTCGGGGTGCGCGTGCAGCTCTCGCAGCCCGCGCATCGTGTAGAAGTCCGGATCCTCACTGAAGGTGTCTGGCAGCGCGAGCGGGCCGATCTCACTCCGCTGCGTCTGCGCGTACACCTCGCCCGGCTGCCCGCCGACCACGCCCACCAGCGTCATCGTCAGCGCCGTCGCCGGCTCGCCTGCGCCCGCGCGCGTGTCGCGATAAAACCGCACATCCGCTTGGCGCGCCGTGAAATCGCTCTGCACCTGGTCATCCGGACCCAGCTCGACCGCGACGACACCCTCGAGGATGAACCGGTCGGCGAGGTTCGCCGACGGGTCCGGCCCGAGGTCGAAGGTCCGGTCCGCGCTGACCAGGTACCCCTCCATCTCGACCGACTCGCCCCGCTCCAGCGATGCGAACAGCGAGTGCGCAATGTCCCGCGCCACCGTCGCCTTCATCGCGCGGCTGAACCCGGGGATCACCTCGTTGGTCAGCAGCGCCAGCGACCCCGCCAGCACCAGTCCCGTGGCCGCCGCGGGCAGCAGCAGCGCCCGGTACGAAATGCCCCCGCTCGACGCGGCAAGGGACTCGTTATCGGCGCCAAAACGGTGGTACGCCAGGGTGGCCGCGAAGGCAGCCGAGAAGGGCAGCGCGAACTGCAGCATCGGCAGCGTCGCGTAGGCCATGAACTTCAGGGCGTCCGCGGCGCCGATCCGACCCTCGGCCACCGGGCGCAGGGTGGCCGCGAACGCGATCACGATCACCAGCGACGCCGCGCTGAGCGTCAGCAGGCGGACCAGATCGCCGGTGAGCATCCGCCAGAGGATGGATGGGGAGCGCAGCATCGCGCCGCATCGTCCGCGAGGGACCCGCCCCCGGCAAGCGACCGCCCCTGCCAGAGGCCGCCCAGGCCTCCGTCCGTTTTCGGGTTATCGGCCCCCCACAATGTGGGAATGGGCAAGCTGGTGGGGCGGCACGGGTCCGGGTGGCGCCCGGGAGGGACGCGCCGAGGCTTCCCGCCAAGTGCGCGCCCGCGTTGCTCGATGGATCAGATGGAGAGAGCTGCGCCGCGAGCGACCGTCCTGTGTGTGGGCGGGGGCGCCCGCGACGCCGAGACGCCTGCCGCCATGCAGGATCACGCAAGCCATACCGGTCGACGCGCCCACTGCGCCGTCTCCGTGCGCCGGCGTACCGCTCGCGCGTTCACGCTTCTCGAGGCGCTGATCGCAAGCGCCGTGCTCTCGCTGATCGTGCTCGCTGTCGGCGCCGCGGTCACCGCCGGGCAGCAGGCGTCGTTCGATGCTCGCAACGCGGTGCTCGCCGCCATGGCCGGCGACGATCTGCTCGCCGATCTCGCGGCCGTCGACTACGCCGCCCTCTCCGACTACGACGAGTTCTCGCAGCCGCTCGGCGCCATCGCGACGCTCGGCGGTCGCGCCTACCCGGTCTCCTACGGCGCCCTCGGGCGCAGCGTGCTGGTGGAAGAGGTCATTCTCGAAGAGCCGGAGACCAGCGCCCGCATCCGAGGCAAGCGCATCGTCGTCAATGTCTTCGACGCGCAACGCGTCGTCGTCACGGTCGAGACGTTCCGCCCGGAGCCCGCGCCGTGAGCCGCCGCACCGCCACAACTCGGCGCGCGCTCACGCTGCTCGAACTCATGCTCGCGCTGGCGATCACCGGCATGATCGGTGTCGGCATCGCGAGCACCATGACCATGGTCGCCGCCGGCGCACAAGGCGAGCGCGACGGACGCAGCGCGATCCTGCGCACCCACGCCGTCGGCGTCCGCCTGCACGCGTACCTCGACAACTCGCTGTGCGTGCTGCAGCACGACGCCAACCGCGGCGTCGCACTCTGGCTCCAGGACACCGGCGGCGAAGGCGCCGTGAACCTCAGCGAGATCCGCATCATCTGGTGGGACGAGGCCAACCGGCGACTCAGCGTCGAGCGCCTCGATATGCCCGAGGAGTGGTCGGTGCTGCTCCGGGCGACGTACAACGTCGCCGTCCCCGCCAGCAGCGATTTCTTCGCCGTCATGCTCGCCCAGCGCGACGCCGGCGTCACGAAGGAGCAGACGCTCATGGAGAGCGTCGAGTCGTTCAACGCCTCGTTCAACGCCATCGACGTCCAGGACGCCACACGCATGGACCTGGCCCTCGACGAGGAGGTGGAGGCGATCGGCGTCTTCCAGGCGCTGCTGACCTTCAGCCTCAACGACCACAGGAGGCCCGCGCGATGAACACCAACGCACCCGACATCACGCCCGCGCCGCGCCCGCGCGAGCGCCGCGGCGTCGCGATGCTGCTTGTCATCATCGCGCTCGGCGCCGCCACCGCGCTCACCAGCGTCTACCTCTCGAGCCGGCGCAACAGCGGCCTCATCGGACGCAACGCCGCCTCCAGCGCCGGCGCACAGTGGGCGTCGCGCGCCGCCGCCGAGCTCGCCGTCGCCACCATGCAGACCGACGCCGAGTGGCGCGACCTCATCGCCGACGGCGTGCTCTTCGACAACATCGCCCTCTCCGGCGCCGCCGTCGCTGCGCTCGTCACCGATCTCGAGGGCAACCCGCCCGACGAGGACGACCCCGACCTGGTCATCACTGGCGTCGCCGCCGTCGACGGCGTCACAGCCACCAGCCAGCGCATCGTCAGCGTCATCCCGGAGGTCGATCTCGACGGCGCCCTCAACCCCTACCTCGACGAGTTCGCCGTCTATGTCACCGACTCGATCGCCGTCGGCGCCGACTCCGACGTCGCCGTCTGGCCTGACAGCCCGCGCGCCCGCCTCCATCCGCCCGTGAAGATCGGCGCCGGCGCCACCGGCGCCGACGCGTTCGCCTTCGACCCCTCCGCCCACCTTGTGCAGGGTGTCGCCTACCTCCCCCACGATGCGACCGCGTCGCTGCTCGCCGCGGGCGAAACCGAACCATTCGTCGGAAACTGGACTGTTCCCGTCGATGTCCCCGTCGTCCCGCCCTCTGTCAGTGAGTTCACCGGCCTGCCCGACCAGACCGGCAATAACGGCAACGGCAACGGCAACGGAAACGGAAACGGGAACGGGAACGGCAATGGCCGTGGCAACGGCAACGGGCTCGTCGCCGTTGGCGGCGGCGGACCTGGCGTCGGTGGCGGCAACCCCAACCAGGACCGCTTCACCGGCGCCGGCGCCACCGCCACGCTCACGCCGGGGGAGTACCGCGACATCACCGTCGAGAACGGCGCCGTCGTCACCCTCGCCGCCGGCCTCGACGCGGCCCGCTACAGCATCGAGGACCTCGAGATCGCCAACGACGCCGTGCTCCGCATCGTCGGCGAGATCCGCCTCCAGGTCCGCAGCAGCCTGCTCGTCCGCAATGGCGGCGCGATCGAACTCGCCGACGCCAACAGCCGCCTCGTCATCGTGCTGCACGGCGAAATGGATGTCGCGGACGCCGGTGTCGGCGTGCCCCGCGCCGTCGCGCG
>JBICHM010000221.1:0-20397 GCA_043101835.1 Phycisphaerales bacterium
GCGGGGGGGGGCCCATCCGCGCCTCCCGGCCTCCTCGCGCCATGCGCGATCGAACAGCCGCGCTGCGCGATCGCGCAGGCGTTGACCGGGCACGGATGTGCATTCAGCGTCGGAGGAATCAGGAGGAGTGAAGCCCCCTCCGTCGCCTTCGGCGACACCTCCCCCGCTGTGCGGGGGAGGACGCGGGCGCACGCACCGTCGTATCCTCACCCCATGTCCGCCCCTCGCATCCTCATCACGCGCGCGAGCCCCGGGGCCTACCAGGTTCCCGGCGCCGAGATTGTCACGCTGCGCGAGGACGCGTGGCCGTCGCAGGGCGAACTCGTCGAAGCCGTCCGGGCGGCGGGGCCGGCCGACGGCGTCGTCACGATGGCCTACGACATCGTGGATCGCGACTTCCTCGACGCCTGCGGCTCGGGCCTCAGGGTCGTCAGCAACTTCGCGGTCGGGTATGACAACATCGACCTGGCGCTCTGCCGCGAGCGCGGGGTGATCGTCACGAACACCCCCGACGCCGTCACCGAGGGCACGGCCGACATGGCCTGGGCGCTGCTGCTCGCGGCGGCGCGACGGCTCGAGGAGGCGTCGCGCTATGTCCGCTCTGGCGACTATGTGGCGCGCGGGCCGCTGGGCATGGCCGATTTCCTCGGCGCCGACATCGCGGGACGCACGCTGCTGATCGTCGGCGCGGGGCGCATCGGGAAGGCCGTCGCGCTGCGGTCGCTTGGCTGGGGGATGCGGATCCTGTACACCGCGCGGTCGCGCCATCTCGATTTCGAGCAGGCGCCTCTCAACGCCGAGCGCGTCGAACTCGACGCCGGCCTGCGCGAGGCGGACTACATCAGCCTCCACTGCCCGCTGACGTCCGAGACGCGCGGGCTGATCAACGCCCAGCGCCTCGCCCTGTGCAGGCGTTCAGCGGTGCTGATCAACACGGCGCGCGGGCCGATCGTCGATGAGGGCGCGCTCGCCGAGGCGCTGGCGGCGGGTCGCCTGCGCGCGGCGGGGATCGATGTCTACGAGCGCGAGCCCGAGGTGCACCCGACCCTGAAGACCCTGTCCAACGCGGTGCTGACGCCCCACATCGGCAGCGCGTCGGAAGGCAGCCGCCTGCAGATGACGGCGATGGTGTCGGAGAACCTCCGCGCGGCCTTGGCGGGTGAAGAGCCGCCGAACCGGATCGCGTAGTGCTGCACTGGGCGCCACTGGCAGCGTGTCTGCCAGTGGTTGCCCGTTCGAAGCGGCAGGGAGTGAAACACTGGCAGCAAGCTGCCAGTGGCACCCGGGCGAGGATCACACCTCCTTCACCACATACGCCGCGGCGTACATGCCGGCGACATCCTCGCGGCGCACCCGTTTGACGGGATAGGCGTCGTTGAGGGGCTGGAGGCGGATCCACTCGTCGCCGCGCTCGTCGGTCTCGAAATAGACGCGTTTGAAGGTGGATTCGCTGTCGCGTTCGAGGCGGACGAAGCAGTCGCAGCCGGGGGGCGTGTCGCGCTCGGGGCTGAAGACGACGATGTCGCCGGCGCTGTAGCGGGGCGACATGCTGTCGCCGACAACGCGTGCGGCGAAGGCGTCGGGGTCGCGCAGGTCGGGCGTCTGCACCCACTCGTCGGCGACGCGCGCGGGGTAGCCGAGGTCGGTGAACTCCGCCGGATATCCCGCGGCCACCTTGTTGATGACGGGCACGCGCACGGGGGTCGGCGCGGATTCAAGCTCGGCGCCCCCCCCGATCGTCGCCACGAGGTTCGAGAGTTCGCCCGATGCGAAGGCGCGGTCGATGCCTCGGGATTGCAGCAGCGACGCGAGGCGACGCGCGGCTTCGTCGCGTGACTCCATCGATTCGAAGGCCGCGCGCACGCTCTCGGGCGTCGCCTCCCACCGGGCGGCGTCGACGAGGCGCCCCTCCTCGAGCCCGAGGGCGCGTTCGAGACGCATCAGCACCGCGTCCGACGGCGGGTTCGGCCGGCGCCCGTTCTCGATCGTCGAGAGGTAGGACTTCGCGCTGCGCGACGCCTCGGCCAGTTGCTGGAGCGTGAGCCCCAACGCCTGCCGGCGCGTGCGGATCAGCGTGCCCAGGGCCTCCCTCGCAGCCACCGTTGTCACCTCGCGACCTCCAGTTGCCGCCTCCGTGCGCACATGTGCGGGACATCCGTACGGATACCGTACAAACACCTTGCCCTCGGGTCCAGCCCATGCCAACATCTTCCGAACAGTTCGCTGGGTGGTGAACAGACGGGCCGGAGGCCCGACGGCAGGCCCGGAGGGGCCGGAGGAGGACGCATGGCGCTGGTGGCCAGGAGAGATGGTGCGGGGGTGCGCGTGGAGGCGCCGGAGCCCCGGGCGCGTGCAATCGACGGCTCGCTTGCGTCGGCGGCGTTGCCGGATCCGATCGGGGCGAGCGATCTGCGTCGGCGCCGGACGCCGCTGGTCGTGGAGGAGGTCGTGCTGCGTGCGGCGTTGCTGCCGGAGGCCGACCGGGCGCTGCTGCTGGCGGTGTATCGCGATGCGACGCCGGCGCGGACGATCGCGGAGCTGCGCGGGCTGCATGTCCGTCGGGTGCGTCGTCGCGTGCGTTCGCTGGTGCAGCGGGTGCTCTCGCCGCGTTTCGGGTTCGTGATGGACCACATGGCCTCGTGGCCACGCACGCGTCGGCGCGTGGCGCAGGCGGTCGTGATCGAGGGTCGCCCGCGGCGCGAGGCGTCGGAGACGCTCGGGGTGACCATCCACACGGTGCGCCGGCGCATGGAGGAGATCCGGTTGCTGGAGCAGGCGTCGCGCGCCGGCGCCGACACCGTCGCACCGGGGGGTGGTCGATGAGCGTGGCTGCGGAGCCGTTTCGGGTGTCGGTCGGCGTGCGTCGCCTCGGGGCGCCGAGCGTGCGCGCGTGCCGTGCAGCGCGCCTGTACGGGCTGGATCTGGAGTCGGGCGAGGCGGCGCAACCCGAGGTGTCGCTGGATCTCGCGCCCGGCACGCTGACGCTTCTCGTCGGGCACAGCGGGGCCGGGAAGACGACGCTGCTGAACGCCTGCGAGCGGGAGGCGTCGGGGCGCCTGTGGCGGGTGATTCGCCCGGAGCGCGTGCGCCTGCGCACCGTGCCGAGCGTCGATCAGTTCCCGCGCGACGCGCTGGATGGCGCCATGCGCCGGCTGGCGCGCGCCGGGCTGGGCGAGGCGTCGTGCTTCGTGCGTCGCCCGAAGGAACTCTCGGCGGGGCAGCGGGCGCGCCTGCTGCTGGCGGTGGCGATGGAGCGCGCGGGGCGCGCCTCGGGGGATGCGCTGCTCCTCATCGACGAGTTCGCCAGCGGGCTCGACCGCCTCACGGCGCGATCGCTGCTGACGCTCCTGGCGCGCGAGGCGACCTCGACCGGGCTGCGCGTCTTGTGCGCGGCGAGCGACGAGACGCTCGCGCACCTGGCGCCGCCGGAGGCGACGGTGCTTCGGATCGACGCCGGGCGCATCGAGCGCAGCGAGGCGGCGCGCGAGGGTGACCCGATCGCGATCGATGTGCGTCCGCCGGCGCGGGATGTGCGTGCCGCGGCCCGTTGGCTGGGCGGGCTGCACTATCGCAGCGGTCGCCCGGCGTCGGTCGTGCGCACGCTGCTGGCGCGCGAGCGGGCGACGGGGGAGATCCTCGGGATGCTCACGGTCGCCATGCCGACCTTGAACGGGCGGGTGCGTGATGCGGCGTGGCCGGGGCGGTATTCGACGGGGGATCGACGCGAGGACGCCGCGCACCTGAACGACGAGGTGCGCCGGATCGCGCGCGTGATCGTCGATCCGCGCGTGCGGGCGCTGGGCGTGGCGACGGGCCTTGTCGAGGCGTATCTGGCGAACCCGGAGACGGCGCGGACCGAGGCGATCGCGGCGATGGGTCGGGCCAGCGGCTTCTTTGCGCGAGCGGGGATGGCGTCGATCGATCTGCCGCCGTCGCCAGGCGATGCGCGTCTGCTCGATGCGCTGCGCTTCGCGGGGCTGGAGGCGTGGCGCCTGGCGACGCCGCGTGCGGCCCATCGGCGCGCGGTGGCGACGCTCTCGCGCCGGCTGGGCGAGCGCGAGGCGCTGGGCTTCCTCGAGCGCGAGCTGCGCGTGTGGGCGAACGCGAGCCGGGCGCGCCGGAGCGCGCTGGCGAGCGCCTCGCTGGAGGCGATGTTCACCAGCGCGTGCGCGCGGTGCCTGGAGGGCGCGGTGGGGTATGTGCTTGACAAGGAGCCCTGAGCGCGAGCTCAGGGTCACTCGCACGACGACTCGGACAATGGACGGCTGTCCCCGAGCTTGCGCTCGGGGCTCTTTGGAGAAACACCATGACCACGACACCGAATCTTCCCCATCCCGTGACCTTCTACCTGACGGCGGAGGAGCGCCGGGCGCTGCTGAAGAAGCTGCGCCGGCACGATGCGGATCGCACGCGCGCGCTGCTCGCGGCGCTGAAGATCGAGCGGAAGGGGGCGGCGTGAGCGACGATTTGCTGGCGGACGTCATCGGTTCGCGCACCACGGCGCGGACAACGGCGGCCAAGCGGGGGCTGACGCTGCGGGAGCTTGCGCGCTGGGCGTCGGATGCGGAGAATCGCGCGGCGATGGCGGCGTTGCAGGAACTGGCCGATGCGCAGGCGGGGCTGGTGATCAGCCGCGCTCGGGCGGAGGCGGCGCGCCGGCTGCTGCTGATCGCGAAGAACAAGGATGCGCCGGAGACGGCGCGGAAGGCGTGTGTGGATCTGCTGGGGTTGGCGGGTTCGGGGCGACCGGATGCCGGGAGCGAGGACGCGTCGGCATTGCATGCGGAGATCCGGGCGTTTCTCGAATCGGCGGGCGCACCGGACTCGAAAGAGCGGGGGCTCGCGTGAGGCTGCCGGTGCTGGAGGGGGCGCCGGCGGCCTCGCACGCGACGGTGTTCGACCTGACCGACGCCCAGCGCGGCGCGATCGCATGCGTCGCGCCGGCGACGCCGGCGCAGCTGCACGCGTGGCTGCGCATCGTGCTGGGGCTGGCCATCCCGCGTCGGGCGGTGGCGCCGGGGAGCAGCGCGCCGTTCGACTATCTCTGCCATGCGTACTTCGAAGATCGCGCCGGCCCGCAGGACTGCGTGGTGTGGGCGGCGCGCGGGAGCGGGAAGACCTTTCTCGCGGCCGTCGCCACGCTGCTCGATCTGCTGCACAAGCCGGGCGTCGAGGTGCGCCTGCTGGGCGGGTCGCTGGAGCAGTCGCGCCGGGTGCAGGCGCACCTGCGGGGTTTCTTCGAGCGGCCGCACCTGGCGGCGTTGGTGGCGGGGCGGATCACGGAGAAGCGCATTGCGCTGGTGAACGGCTCGGCGTGCGAGATCCTCGCGCAGAGCCACACGAGCGTGCGCGGGGCGCACCCGCACATCCTGCGCTGCGACGAGGCGGAGCTGTTTGACCCCGAGGTGTGGCGCGCGGCGCAGCTCGTGCCGCGGAGCCAGACGCTGGCCAACGGGCTTTGGGTGCAGGGGCGCGTTGAGACCTTCAGCACGATGCACCGGCCGGGGGGATTGATGGAGGAACTGGTCGCCGATGCGACCGGGACGCGCCGGGTGTTCCGCTGGGGCGTGCTCGATGCGCTGGCGACCTGCGCGTCGGAGCGCCCCTGTGAATCGTGCGATCTCGAGCCGGAGTGCGCTGGGCGTGCGAAGCAGGCGTCGGGGCACATCGCGGTGGAAGATGCGATTGCGCTCAAGCGTCGCGCGAGCGCGGCGTCGTGGGCCAGCGAGATGCTGTGCGAGCGTCCGACGCGCGACGATGCGGTGTACCCGGAGTTCGAGGTGGGCGTGCATGTGGCGCCCTTCGACGCGGGCGAGCGCTGGCGCTGGCTGTGCGGGATGGACTTCGGCTTCCGCGCGCCGACGGTCATCCTGTGGGGCGCGGTCGATGCGGGGGGCGTGCTGCGGATCGTGGACGAGCGCATCGCGCGCCAGCGGACGCTGGACAGGCACATCGAGGCGATCCGGCGCTCGCGCTGGCCGGCGCCGGCGTGGATCGGCGTCGACCCGGCGGGGCGACAGCGATCGGACCAGACGGGTCTGAGCGCGGTGGCGCTGCTGCGGCGCGCGGGGTTCGTCGTGCGCGATCGGCGCGAGACGCTCGCAGCCGGTCTCGGCGCGGTGCGGGCGCGTCTGGCGCCGGCGACGGGGGCGCCGACGCTGTTCATCCATCCGAGGTGCCGCGGGCTGATCGAGAGCCTGCAGCGGTACCGGTATCCGGATGCGCGCCCCGATGATGAGCTGCCGCTGAAGGACGGCGCGGATCACGCGGCCGATGCGCTGCGGTACCTGGTGGTGAACCTGGATCTGCGGCGCGGGGTGGAGGTGCGCCGGTATGTGTGATGTGTCGCGCCCTCCCCCGCCCCCGGCGGGGGAGGAGACAGGGGAGGCTCGCTGCGCTCGCGATATGGCAGCCCCTCACCCGCTTCGCTTCGCGAATCGACCTCTCCCGCAAGGGGAGAGGTTGCACGGCGGCGCTCACCCGCCGAGGGCGGGGGCGGCCCAGGTGACGACGATGTGGAGGCCGATGGCGAGGCCGAGCATGAGCAGGAGGATCTGCAGGGTC
Source organism: Phycisphaerales bacterium (assembly GCA_043101835.1). GTDB lineage: Bacteria > Planctomycetota > Phycisphaerae > Phycisphaerales > UBA1924 > JBICHM01. The sequence goes on from JBICHM010000221.1 coordinate 6,565, forward strand.
ATGACGCCGACAGCGCGGAGGTAGCCGGTCCAGGACTCGTCGATGGCGGGGTAGCGGACGGCCTTGTAGGCGACGGCGACGCCGAGCGCGAGGGGGACGACCGTGAGCCACCACTGCCCGCCGGTGAGTGGGAGGGGCTCGAGGATGGGCGTCCACGCGAGTGTGGAGGGCATGGCGGGGATCATGTCGTCGCTCCTCGTCGGCGGCGCGTGGCGGGGGCGTGCCAGGCGGCGTCGATGATGGCGATGACATTGAGCATGCCGGCGATGGTGGCCCAGAGGGCGCCGATCTCGTTGGGGTGGCCGAGGCTGCGCGTGCGCGCGGGGGTGTTGTCGTCGAACCATTCGCCGGTGGCGTGTCGCGGGGGGTCGTCGGCCTTGAGGGACTGGTGCCACGCGTTGACGGCGAAGGCGGTGGGTCCGACGCCGGCCTGTCCGACGAACCACCAGAAGTCTTCGCGTCGATCGACGACGTCGACGCCGCCGATGAGCAGGCCCCCGACGAAGAGCCAGAGGACGCCGACGAAGACCATGATCGCGCGCCGGGGCTGTCCGAGCCAGAGGTGGCCGGCGCCGGGGACGCACACGGCGAGCGCTCCGGCGATGGGCTGGAAGGTCTCGTCGCCGGACTGCTGCTGCACGCACTGACCCCCGGCCCGGTGGGGCCGTTCGGTGGGGGCGGCCGGCCCCCGAAATGCTGTCGAGTTCACCGCCGCGTCATTGACAGGCTGGCGCGGGCCAGTAGTGTACCGCGCGCCCTCGCCGGGCGGTTGGGACGCCGGCGCCGGGGTGATGACCCAGGAAGGTCCCGCGGCGCCGGGCGGCGCATGTCACCTGCAAGGAGAGGCCATGATCGCCTGCATCACCGCCGATCGCCAGACGGGCGAGCCCGGCGACGACTTCGACTGGAGCCCGGCCCCGGGCGCGAGCCCATTCGACGCCTCGCCGATCGCCGGTCGTGACGATTACGACGACGATGACGAGTTTGAGGACGACGACGGCGACGACGACGACGTCTTCGATGACGACGAGGAGGAGGACGACTTCTTCGAGGACGATGAAGAGGAGGATGACGATCCCTTCCTCGACGACCTCGAGGATGAGGACGACGACCTCTGAATCGGGCGGCGGCCGCGTGTCGCGGGGCGCTCGCCCGGAAGATGCGCGAGGCCCACGCCATGGCAGACACGCCCAATCCCGACCAGCGTCCCGAGAACGCCCCGCCCTCTGACGGCGTCGTCGATCGTCGCAGCGGCATCGACCGTCGCGACCGGCCGGGCGCATCGAGCGGTTCGGGGCTGGAGCGTCGTCGCGGGCCGGGTCGCCGGCGGAGCGACTTCGCCAAGGCCGCGGAAGAGGGCGAGCTGACGACGGAGCAGTTCAACTTCGTCGCGGCGATCGACGCCTTCAAGAAGGCCAACGACAAGACCTTCCCCACCTGGACCGATGTGCTCGAGGTGATCCGCCTGCTCGGCTATCGCAAGACCTGCAAGAGCGAGCTGAACCTCCGCAACGTCGATGACTGGACGGAGCCGTCGACGGCCCCCAGCGGCGTGCGCACGATCACGACGCCCAGCGGCGATGTGATCGATGTGAAGGACGCGGCGTAGGGGAAGAGCCGGAGAGACGAAGAGACAGGGAGACGCAGTGTGCCACGGCGAGGGTGCTCGCCGTGTTTTCTTTTTTGGGCGCATCACCGAGCCGATCGCGCGAGCGATCGGGCAGTTGGGGGTTGATTGCGCAGCTGGGGAAGAGGAGCCCTGAGCGCGAGCGCAGGGACACGCGTTCGACGGCATTGTGGGCGTGCGGGTGTCCGCGAGCTTGCGCTCGCAGCTCGTTGCGCTGCAGGTGGATCAGCGCGCCTGCATGCAGGCGAGCGCGAGTTCCTCGTCGATGGCCTGTTCGGGAGCGAAGGCCTGGTCTTCGGGCATGTCTCTGCGACGGCGGTGGACGGCGCCCTGGATGTTGTCTTCGGGGAGCGGGGGGACGACGGGGGCGTCGGAGCCGAACCAGAGGTAGTCCACGGGGTCGAGGCCTTCTGCGCGGTAGGCCTCGACGAGGTCGCGCAGCGGGAAGGCGCGGGACTCGGCGTGGGGGAGCAGGCGCCGGGCGGGCTCGATGTCGGTGAGCAGGTGGCAGGGCTGGACGCTGGCGATGATGCGGAGTTTCGCGAAGCGGGCGATGTCGGGCGCGGCGACGAACTGCGCGTGCTCGATGCGGTAGCCGGGCAGTTCGGGCTTCGTGCGTTCGAGGGCGCGGAGGACGCGTCCGACGGCGGCGTCGCCGATGGCGTGCGCGACGAGGGGGAAGCCGAGCTGCTCGCAGCGGGCGATGGCGCCCTCGATCTCCATCTGGGTCATGAGGGCAAGGCCTCGGCGCAGGCCCTGCGCGTAGCGGGTGTAGGGGCGCATCATGTTGGCGGTGCGCGTGTTGAGCGCGCCGTCGGTGAAGATCTTCACGCCGGTGGTGACGATGCGCTCGTTCTCGAATGATGCGCGCGCCGCCATGTGGTCGGGGGCGTCTTCGAGGAGCGGGCAGAGGCGTACGCGCACGGGCAGCCCGCCGTCCTCATCGTCGATCTCGCGCAGGAGCGGGCCGAGCCATTCGCGGCTGAGCATGTCGTGGACTTCGACGAAGCCGAGCTCGGCGAAGCGGGCGAGCGCGCGTCGGATGGCGGCCTTGCGCTGCTCGGGCGAGGCGTCGGGGACGGCGTCGAGCACGGCGCGACAGGCGCCTTCCAGGAGGACGCCGTCGAGCGAGCCGTCGGGGCGGCGCACGATCACGCCGTCGCGCGGGTCGGGTGTGTCCGGGTGAATGCCGGCGCGCTGGAGGGCCTCGGTGCTGGCGGCGAGGGAGTGGATGTCGAGGGAGCGGACGTAGCAGGGGTGTCGGCGCGCGGCCTCGTGGAGTTCCTCGGCGCAGGGCCAGGCGGCGACGGGCCACTGCTCGGGGGCGGCGCGCATGCCGCGGATCCAGCCGGTGTCGTCGGGCTCGGCCTCGGCGATGCGCTGGAGAATCTCTTCCTTGCTGCGGCAGGAGGAGAGGTCGAGGCAGGCGAGGCTGACGCCGAAGTCGTGGATGTGGACGTGCGCATCGCGCAGGTTGACGAAGCGCGGGTCGGGTTCGCGCTGGGGGATCCTCATCGTGCGCCCTTCAGGAGGTTGTCGATCGCGCGCTCGGCCATGTCGCGGGTGCCCGCGGGCGCATCGGCCTCGCGGAAGGGCACGCGCGCGATGTCGAAGTAGGTGCGGACGTGCAGGCCCCAGGGGTCGACGCCGACGCAGCGCGGCTCCTGATTCTCGCGCCCGGTGGCGCGGTCGGTGGCGGCCAGGAGGGCGCCTTCGTCGCTGTTGGCGCGCTTGCAGAGCGCGGGCTCGTCGGCGGCGAGGTGGTTGGGGGGCATCATGGCGTCGCCGTCGAAGACGAAGGGGCCACGCCGCGCGGCGTCGATCCACGCGCCGACCCAGTGGATGTCCTGCGGCTCGCCGTGGTGGATGCGCCAGCGATCGGGCCCGGGGTGGGCGTGCTCGTCGAGCGGTTCAGCGCTGAGCAGCAGTTGGAGCGCCTCGTCGGACTCTTCGGGGATGAAGAGGACGAGTTCGGGCGCATCGAGCATGGCGGTCATGGCGGGGAAGACGATGCGCCCGTCATCGGGCATCTGCACGAAGCGGATGGGGACGATGTGCTCATCGAAGGCGAGCGCGCCGACGCGGTGGGCGCGGAGGGTGTCGAGGGCGTCGTCGAGGGCGGATTGGTCGGGGTCGGGGGGCATGTCGGCAGGGTAGTGGGGGAAGAAACGGAGAGACAAAGAGACGCAGAGACGGAGTGGGTGGAGGCTCGCTGCGCTCGCGGTGTTTCGACCCGCACCCCGCCCCTCTCTCGCCGGGGGCGGGAGCGGGAGGACGTCACTCGTCGGTGTCGTCTTCGATCCAGGCGTCGGCGAGGGCTTCGGGGCCGTGGGTGTCGAGGAGGCGCTGGAGGATGTCGACGGGTTCGGCGCAGGCGGGGCAGGCTTCGACGGCGTCGTCGAGGGGGAGCGGCGCGCTGCATGCGGCGCAGGTGATGGCAAGCGCAGATGCGTCGAGGCGGGTGAGGTCGATGCGTTCGGCGACGGCTTCCCAGCCGGCGTCGAGTTCGACGGGCTCGGTGTCGAAGGACTCGAGGATGAGTTCGGCGTCCGCGCGCTGGGCGGGGTCGATGAGCATGAGTTCGTAGCCGCCGCCGGAGGCGCGCGTCACGCGGTGGTAGGCGAACTGCACATCGGCGGTGTGGTGGCCGACGACGGTGGTTTCGACGCCGTGCTCGCGCAGGTAGAGCGCGGCGGCGTTGGCCTCGATGAGGGAGACGAATCGTCGGAGGCGGAGCATGGGGTGGGAGGATAGGGGGGACAAGGAGCCCTGAGCGCAAGCTCAGGGTCAGGCACACGCTCACACTGCCGTTGGGCGGGTGTCCCCGAGCTTGCGCTCGGGGCTCTTTGCTTACATCGGCGCCGGTGGCTCGGCCTTGGGGTCGGCGCGGGGGAAGAGGGGGTCGCCCTTCTCGATGGGCGTGCCGGGCTTGATCTGGCCCCAGGCGCAGCGCGCTTCGAGGGGGCGCGGGTCGTTCGGATCGTCGCCGAAGCGGGCGAGCATGTCGGCGCACTTGTCGGGCATGGCGGGGCTCGCGAGGAGCGCGGCGATGCGGAGGGCCTCGGCGCAGTGCGCGAGGATCGCGCCGACTTCGGGCATCTTCGACTCGTCCTTGGCGAGCTTGAAGGGCTCGGTCTCGTGGATGTAGGTGTCCACATGGCGGACGAGGTCGAGGGGGGCCTTGCAGGCGCCGGCGATGTCGGCTGTGTTCCACGCGCTGATGGCGCGCGCGACGGCGTCGCGCGCGATGGCGGGCCAGTCGCGCCCGGCGTGCCTGGTGATGTCGCCGGCGCTCGGGGCTTTGCCGTCGAAGTACTTGGCGATCATGTTGCTCACGCGGCTGGAGGCGTTGCCGAGGCCGTTGGCGAGGTCGGCGTTGTAGACCTCGACGAACTTGGCGTGGGCGAAGTCGGCGTCGGTGGCGCCGAGGGGGCCGTTGGTGAGCAGGTGCCAGCGGAGGGCGTCGCGGCTGAAGGCGTGGATGTAGCCGCGGATGGTGGGCATATCGATGAAGTTGCCGAGGCTCTTGCTCATCTTGCGCCCTTCGCGGATCCAGTAGGAGTGCGCGTAGACGCAGCCGGGCAGGGGCTTGTCGAGCGCCATCAACATGCAGGGCCAGATGACGGCGTGGAACCAGAGGATGTCCTTGGCCATCACGTGGATGTCGGCGGGCCAGAACTTCGTGCGCTCCGGGGTGTCGATGACGCTCAGGTAGTTGAAGAGCGCGTCGATCCAGACATACACGCGGTGGTTCGGGTCGCCGGGCATGCTGATGGACCACTCGCTCGCGGCGTCGTCGCCTTTCGCGCGCCGGCTGACGGGGACATCCTGCAGGCCGGCGCGGATGCGCCCAAGCACTTCGTTTCGGCGCGCCTCCGGCTTGATGAAGCCGGGGTTGGCCTCGATGTGCGCGAGGAGTCGGTCGGCGTACTGCGAGAGCCGGAAGAAGTAGTTCTCTTCGGTGCGCTGAACGAGTGGCTTGCCGGTGACGGGGCTCTTGAAGTCGTGCTCGCGCGCGGTGGACTCGGTGACATACTCCTCCTGGGAATGGTCCCACCAGCCGGAGTACTCGCCGAGCACGATGTCGCCGCGGGACTGCAGTTCGGCGATGTAGTGGGCGACCTTCTGCTTGTGGCGGTCTTCGCTGGTGCGGACGAAGTCGTCGTTGGAGAAGCCCATCTCGGTGAAGGCGACGCGGAAGGCCTCGGCGTTGCGGTCGGCCCACTGGCGGGGGGTGAGGCCGCGCTCGACGGCGGCTTCGACGACGCGTTCGGAGTGCTCATCGGTGCCGGTGAGGAAGAAGACGCCGGGGCCCGCGGCGCCCTGGATGAGTCGCTGGGCGCGGGCGAGGGCGTCGGCCAGGAGCGTGGAGTAGCAGTGGCCGACGTGGGGGGCGTCGTTGACGTAGTAGATGGGGGTGGTGCAGTAATACGGGGTGGGCATGGGGGGAGTGTAAAGGGGGAGGGCGCGCGTTACAGAGCCGATCGCGCGAGCGATCGGGCCGTTGGGCGTGCGCTGCGTGATGAGGCTTGGAGAATGGAGGAGATGGGGGAGCCCCCTCCGTCGCCTTCGGCGACACCTCCCCCGCGGTGCGGGGGAGGGCGCAGCAAAGAGCCCTGTGCGCGAGCACAGGGTCAGGTGGACGCATGCAGTGTGTGCGTGCGGGTGTCCCCGAGCTTGCGCTCGGGGCTCTTCGCTCAGAACCGAGCGGAGGCGATCGCTTCGCGGAGGGGCGTGATGAGGCCGGGGATGACGCGCGTGTGGGCGAGGCGTTCGGCCTCGTGGACGAGGGTGTCGTAGGCGGCGGGGAGCTCGTCGATGTTCTCGACGGGGCTGTACTGGCGGAGGGTGAGGTAGACGCTGATGGGCTCGTCGCCGAAGTCGCCCTGGCGGATCTGGCGCGCGGTGGTGCGCGTCTTGACCTCGTAGTAGGCCTGGAGCTCCATGGACTCGTTGAGGCCGACGCCGAGGAAGGGCTGGATGTCGAGAGGGGGCGTGGCGTCGGGGTCGATCATCGCGCCCAGCGGGGTGCCGGCGTAGAGGGCGTCGTAGACGATCTTGTTCTGGTTGCCATCGGCCTCGAAGTCGAAGCCGAAGAGCACCTCGATGTAGTCGATGTCGAGGGCGGTCATGCTGAGGAAGTAGGGGGCGACGGTGAAGATGGAGCGGTGGATGCGCCCGGCGTCCTCGACCTCGGGGGGGTTCACGACACCGGCGCGGATGGTGTTGCGGCGCAGGGCGAGCCACTGGGTCTTGCCCTCGTCCTCGCCCGATTCGAGCGCGAACTCACCCCGGTACCGGCGGAGCCGGTTCATCAGGGGGTTTTCCTTCTTGATGCGCTCGAACAGGTCCAGAACGGTCTGCCGCTCGTCGGGCAGGTCCATCTTCAGACCCAGCTTCGTGTTCACATAGAAATCTGAACACAAGGCCCCGTAACTGCTTGCCATGGGTCGCGTGCCTCCTGCGATCGCGAGTCTATGGCGGTCCCCTTCCAATGTCGATCAGACGGGGTTCCGGGCATGAATCCCCCCCGGACATCGGGGCGCCAGGGGGCGCCGCGAGGGTGGCGTCAGCCGGTGAGGATCCAGTTGGCGATGCGTTCGGTGTCGGTGAGGTCGTCGAGGACGAGATCGGCGCCGGCGCTTTCGAGTCGGGCGGCGTCGTGCCATCCGGTGGCGACGCCGATGGAGCGGCAACCGTGCGCCTTGGCGCAGGCGATGTCGTGGATGGTGTCGCCGATGATGGTGACGCGCGCGCCGTCGATGGATTCATCGTGCAGCGCGCGGAAGCGTTCGATGCCGACGCCGGGGAGGTGGTCGCGCGCGGGCGGGTCGTGTGGGCTCTCGTCGCCCCAGACGCGCACGCGGAAGGCGTCCATGCGGAAGCCGGCGGCTTCGAGCTTGATGGTGCCGGTCTCGGCGAAGTTGCCGGTGAGGACGCCGAGTGTGAGGCCGGCGCCTGCTTCTGATTCGAGGCGGGCGACGATGTCGAGTGCGCCGGGAAGGGCGCGGATGTCGCCTCGGGCAGCGGCTTCACCTGCGACCTGCCGGAGGCGGCCGGCGTAGGCGGTGCGCCAGGCGGTGAGGGCGTCGGGTGTGGCGTCGATGCCGGCGAGGCGGAGCATGTCGGCCATGATGAGCGGGTCGAGCCGGCCGGCGGTGGGGACGTGGTCGTCGGTGAGGTCGCGTCCGAAGGCGTCGCGTGCGGCGTCGCGCATGGCGCCGATGCCGAGGCCCTTGGTGGTGACGAGGGTGGCGTCGATATCGAAGAGCGCGAGTCGGCGCCCATTCGGGGAGGGTGCTGGCATGGGTGGGAGGCTAGCGCCGGATCTCGAAGCCGGCGTAGGAGCCGCGCTCGTCGCCGGTGTCGAGTTCTTCGCGTGTGATGTGGTCGCGCATGCGGGTGCGGACGTGTGCAAGGAAGGCGTCGACCTCGTCGTCGGGCCCTTCGACGACGAGTTTGACGGTGCCCTCGGCCTCATTGCGGACCCAGCCGGCGAGTTTGTGCTGGAGGGCGAGATCGTGGGCGGTGGCGCGGAAGCCGACGCCCTGGACGCGACCGTGGTAGATGACCTCTGCTCGCATGGCGGGGATGGTACCTGCGGGCAGTTCCCGGGGGCCATCGGAATCGGCGCATGGCGGGTGGAATTATTCGGACGGCGTGTTGCACGAATCCCGAACTGGGTGCGCCAGGTTTTCCACGGTGCGCAGCCGTTCCAGGCCTCCCAAGTTGACCTTGCCCGGGCGCGTGCTAGCGTTCAGGGAGACGCGGCGCTCCCGCTTCCCGGATCGTGCCCGCCGGCTTTGCCGGGGACATCGGGTCGATCAAACCCCCTTGCGGAGCGGCCCCGGCTGAGTGTGTGTGGTCAGGGCACAGGTCCCGCCATCGAGGTCAGTCGCTGCGACACCGACAAGACGCCGATTCGTCCCGCCGCGTTCGGATGCTGACGCGCCTCAGGCGCCGTCGCGTGCGCGCGTGCAGGGCGGCGCGGCATTGCGTCGGGTGCGCACGGTTTTGAGGAACTTTCTCCGCGTGCCAGTTCGCGACGACTTCAACGACGATCGGCAGCGCGTGCTCGACGCGACGGACATCGTTCGTCTGGTGGGCGAGCACTGCGCGCTGAAGCCGCGGGGACGCGAGTTCGTGTGCCTGTGCCCCTTCCACGATGACCATTCGCCGTCGATGTACGTGGTGCCGACGAAGCAGATCTACCACTGCTTCAGCTGCGGGGCGGGCGGGAACGCGATCGACTTCGTGATTAACTACCACAAGCTGCCCTTCCGCGAGGCGCTGGAGTTTCTGGCGAACCGGTCGGGGGTGACGCTGACACCCCCGAAGCGGCGCGAACGCGGGGCCGATTCGCCGGATGACGCGGGCGTGAGCAAGGCGGAGCTCGCGGCGGTGAACGAGTTCGCCTGCGGGTTCTTCCGCGCGATCTTCCGGCACGAGACGCACGGGTCGCTTGCGCGCGAGACGGCCGAGCGGCGCGGGTTCACGCCGGAGACGATCGAATCGTTCGCGATCGGGGCGTCGCCCGACCGGTGGGACGGGCTCGTCGCGGCGGCGCAGAAGCGCAATGTGTCGATGGCGGCGCTGCAGGCCGCGGGGCTGGTGAAAGAGCGGTCGAGCGGGCCGGGGGTGTACGACGCCCTGCGGAACCGGCTGATCTTCCCGATTCATGATCAGCTCGGGCGCGTGATCGCCTTCGGCGGTCGGAAGCTGAAGGACGAGGACGAGCCGAAGTACCTGAACAGCCCGGAGACGGCGCTCTTTGACAAGTCGAGCACGCTGTACGGGCTGCATCATGCGGCGCGGTCGATCCAGCGCGAGAACGTGGCGATCGTGACGGAGGGGTATACGGACGCGATCGCGTGCCACCAGGCGGGCTTCACGAATGTGGTGGCGACGCTGGGCACGGCGCTGACGGCGCGTCACGCGGCGATGCTGCGCCGGCTGTGCGACACGGTGGTGCTGCTCTTCGACGCCGACGAGGCGGGCGCGAAGGCGGCGGACCGGGCGCTCGAGGTGTTCTTCGCGCAGCCGATCGATGTGAAGATCGCTGTGGTGGCCGGCGGGAAGGACCCGGCGGACATCCTTGGCGAGCCGGGCGGCGCCGACCGCTTCCGCGCGTCGATCGACGGGGCGACCGATGCGCTCGAGTACCGCTTCGAGCGTCTGCGCGAGCGCCTGGCGTCGATGGGCGAGGCGGCGCGGGCGCGCGCGATCGAGGACGACATCCAGCGTCTCGTCGAGATGGGGCTTGCGCGCCTGAGCCCGGTGCGCCGGCGGATGGTGGTGCAGCGCCTCGCGCGCGTGGCGCGGATTCCCGAGGACGCGATCCTGAGCGCGATCCCGCAGGCCGGCAGCGCGAAGGCGCGCGTGGCGGGTCGCGGCGACGGGCAGCCCGCGGCGCCGGGGGCGCGTGGTCCGTCCCACGCCCTCGAGCATGCGCTCGGGTGTCTGCTGGCGGCGCCGACGCTGGCGGGGGACCTCGAGGCCGAGGATCGGGCGCGTCTTGCGCCCGGGGCCATGGCTGATGCGGCCCTGCGGGCGATCGCCGAGGCGGTCGAGGCGGGGCTGGCGGCGTCGCCGACCGACCCTGACGATGCGGCCCGGGCGGCCCTGGCGGCGATCGCCGACAGCGAGACGCGCGTCCGGGCGACGGCCCTCGTGCAGGGCGTGGAGCACCAATGTGACGGGAATCGGGACCGGATCGACCAGCACCTGCGGGCGTGCCTGAAGCGTCTGCGGCTGGACGAGCTTGCCGAGCCTCGTGTTGAAATGGCGCCGGAGGTGGACGGGGCCTCCGACCCTGCGAAACATCCCCGTCCTCTCGACCAAGAACTTGATCAGCAACTCGCGGCGCTTCGACTGCGTCAGCAGCTCGGGGGCGACCAGCGAGCGATGCCGCGGCCGCCGGCCTCGGCGAGGACCTGACCGACCGCACAGGACAGCGTTGAATCCCGGATCCCTCCTCTCCTCCCACAGATCCGCCGGAGCAAGTCAGCAGTGATGCTCAAGATCGACGACAAGACGACGCAACTTCTCGACGAGGCCGTCCAGCGCGGGTGGCTGGCGTACGAGGAACTGAACGACGCGATCCCCGACGACCTGGTGGATCCGCAGCAGATGGACTGGCTGCTGGTCGAGATCGACCGTCGCGGCCTGCCCTTCCGGAACCTGCTGGATTACCGCGCGTGGCGACGCAACCACGGGCTGCCGGTGATCGAGGTTCCGGCGATCCGTCGGGAGGAGCCGGTGGCGCCCCCGCCGCCGGCGGCGCACCAGACCGAGGAAGAGGACGGTCTGCTGACGGAGGAGGAGGCGCGCGAGGCGCTGCGGGCGCTGGAGGCGGAGGCCTCGAGCAAGCGGATCGACGACCCGGTGCGGATGTACCTGACGCAGATGGGCGCGATCAGCCTGCTGACGCGTGAGGAGGAGATCTTCCTCGCCAAGAAGATCGAGACGACGCGGATGATCTTCCGCCGACGCTGCCTCGAGAACGACTACGCGGTGCAGATGGCGGTGGAGACGCTGACGGGCGTGCACGCCGGCGAGCTGCCCTTCGACCGGACGATGCGCATCAGCACGGCGGAGGAGAACGCCAAGGAGAAGATCGCGCGGCGCATCCCGTACAACGTCGAGACGCTGCGCCGCCTGCTGGAAGCGTCGGCGGGCGACTGGGAGGCGCTCAACGAGGCGCAGGAGGCGGGCGACGAGAAGGCGATCGAGTCGATCAAGGAGCGCGTCGCGGTGCGCCGTCGCAAGATGGCCGCGCTCGCTGAGGAGTGCAGCCTGCGGACGAGCCGCATCGTGCCGATCCTGAAGAAGCTGCGCTCGATCAACAAGAAGCTGCACGACCTGAAGAAGGAGCTGGAGCGGGCGGAGAAGTACCCGAACCGCTACGACCCCGAGGATGTCCTCGTGATGCAGGAGGAGATCGCGGGTCTGCGCGACCTGACGCGCGAGGAGCCGGAGGAGCTGGCCGAGCGCGTGCGTGTGCTCGACACGGTCTTCTGGGAGTACGAGCAGGCGAAGCGCGATCTCTCGGCGGGCAACCTGCGCCTCGTGGTGTCGATCGCGAAGAAGTATCGCAATCGCGGGCTCTCGTTCCTGGACATCATCCAGGAGGGCAACACGGGCCTGATGCGCGCGGTCGACAAGTACGAGTACAAGCGCGGCTACAAGTTCAGCACCTACGCGACGTGGTGGATCCGCCAGGCGATCACGCGCGCGATCGCGGATCATGCGCGGACGATCCGCATCCCGGTGCACATGATCGAGACGATGAGCAAGCTGCGGACGATCCAGAAGCACATCCTCCAGGAGACGGGGATGGAGCCGACGATCGAGGAGCTGGCGCAGCGCGCGGCGATGCCGGTGGCCGAGGTGCAGCGCGTGATGAAGATCGGGCGCCACCCGGTGAGCCTCGACCGCCCGGTGGGCGAGAGCGAGGACTCCTACTTCGGCGACTTCATCGAGGACACGCGCCAGGAGACGCCGGACCGCTCCGCGGCGAACGAGATGCTGAGCCAGCGCATCGAGCAGGTGCTCAAGACGCTGACCTACCGCGAGCGCGAGATCCTGAAGCTGCGCTACGGCATCGGCGACGGGTACACCTACACGCTCGAAGAGGTCGGGCGCATCTTCAAGGTCACGCGCGAGCGCGTGCGCCAGGTGGAGGCGAAGGCGATCCGCAAGCTGCAGCACCCCGTGCGGGCGCGGAAGCTGGCGTCGTTCGTGGATGGCGCCGGCGAGGGCGACGAGATGGAATGAGGCGCGCCGGGCCGGCGCGGCCCTGCGCAGATTGACGAGTCACGCGACGGGCGGGGCCGGAAGGCCTCGCCCGTTGTCGTTGCGCTAGCGCTGCTCGAGCATCGCGGCCCAGTGTTGGATGAGCGAGAGGGAGGTGGGGGCGAGGTTGTCGTCCTTGGCCACGGTGGTGAGGATGCGTCCGTGCTCATCCGGGGGGTTCCAGCCGCCGTCGAAATCGACCTCCGCCGCGCGCCCGTCGAGGATGAGCGCGGCCTGGCTGAAGCGGAGGCCCGGCTCGCGATCGATGGCGACCTCGTAGATTGCAGGGGCGTCGCCCCCGGACTGGAAGTAGAGGTGGTCGCCGTCGGCGGCCCATTCGACGGCGACGCCGCCCTGGGTGGAGACCTGCCACTTACCGGCGCCGCTGGGGAATGTGGTGCAGTAGACCTGGGGCTGTCCGGATTCGGTCGAGACATAGGCGAGCAGCGAGCCGTCGGGGCTGAGGGCCGCGGCCTTCGGGTTGCTCCCGCTGGCGCGTTCGACGACGACCGTGCCCGCGTCGTCCGGGTCATCGATGCGCACCGCGTTGATCGCGGAGGCGCCGAGGCCCGTGATGACGGCGCCGGTCTGCGAGGCCTCGTCGAGTGAGACGAGCATGCCGGGCAGGCCGGGTCTCGATTCGCCGGAGCCATCGGTGTGGAAGAACTTCGTCTCGAGCGGCGGGTCGGACACCGGGTCGAAGACTGTGGCGACGATCTCGCGTCCGTCGGGCGACCAGAACATCGGAGCGATCATGCGTTCGACGAAGGTGATGCGCTGGTTGAGGCCGCGCTCGGTGTCGTGCACCCAGATGTCGAAGCGCTCTCCCCCGTTGGTTGCGGCGAACGCCACGCGCCTGCCGTCGGGTGACGCGATCGGCCCGAAGACAACGTCGAACCCGGTGTCGTTGGGTCGGGTTTCGCCGGCGGCGTCGGCCCAGGCGATCGTGGTGCCGCCGCTGTCTGCGCCGCGACGGAGGAGCATGTCGCCGTTCGCCGAGACCGAGGGCGACCACGCCTGGTTCTCGACCAGAACGGGATCGCCGGTGGCCTGCATCGAGGCGAGATCGAAGGGCTGCGCCCAGACGGCGCGTTCGCTGTCGGTGCGTGTGTAGAGGATGTGTCCGGAGGGGGACCAGGCGGGGCAGTCGAGGTAGGGGCCGGTCTCTTCGACGGCCACGACGGAGCGCCGGCCGTCGTAGACCTCGATCGAGTATGAGACATCGTCGGTGTGGCGGAGGATGACGACGGCGTTGGCGCCATGGATGGCGGCGACATCGTGGAAATCGATCATCGCGCTCGCGTCCCGGGGCAGGTACATCGTCACCGCGCCGCCAAGGGAGGAGACCTGCTTGAGTCCGGCGTCTTCGTTGATGTAGTCGGCGCCGAAGATGATGCGAGATCGGAAGAGCA
>JBICHM010000222.1:0-5075 GCA_043101835.1 Phycisphaerales bacterium
GTGTGCTCTTCCGATCTGCTCGGGCTCGAGATCTTCCGGCGTCTCGTCGCGGGGGTATCCTCCGCGCATGCCCTTTGACATCCGCACGCCGCCGCGTTTGCCGCTCGTCGCCCCGTCGATCCTCAGCGCCGACTTTGCGCGCATGGGGCAGGAGTGCGCGGGCATCCTCGCCGACTTCGCCGGCGGCGCGGCCGGGCCCGACGGCGCCGACATGCTGCACCTCGATGTCATGGACGGGCACTTCGTCCCGAACCTGACGATGGGCCCCGACATGTGCCGCGGGCTGCGGAAGGCCTTCCCCGACGCCGTGCTCGATGTGCACCTGATGGTCACCGACCCCGGGCAGTACATCGACGCCTTCGCGAAGGCCGGGGCGAATGTCTTCACCTTTCACATCGAGCCGGCGATCGGCGTGTACCGCAGCAAGGGCAAGCCGGAGGGCCCGCCCCGCTACGACGCGCGCGAACTCGCCGAGCGCGTCCGCGCCGCGGGCATGGCGCCGGGGCTGGCGATCAACCCGCCGACGCACCCCGACAGCGCGCTCGACGCCATCGGCGACTTCGACCTCATCCTCGTCATGAGCGTCAACCCGGGGTACAGCGGTCAGTCGTTCATCGAGATGACCCTCGACACCACCCGGGCCGTGAAGAGCATGCTGCGCGCCGACCAGCGCCTCCAGATGGACGGCGGCGTCACGCCCGACAACGCGAGAGCGTGCCGCGATGCGGGGTGCGATGTGCTCGTCGCCGCGAGCGCGATCTTCGGGAAGGCGCCCGGGGAGCGCGTCGAGGTCATCCGGCGCCTCCGGGGCGAGACCGACTAAGATCCAAACAGAATGCCGCTCGATTGGCGAACCGCTTCTTGGTTCGCCCTGCCGGTGGATGTATCCTTCCCGGCTTCGACCGACCCCTTCCCGGCCCGGGCGAACCCCGGCAGGACCGGTTTCCACTTCATGGCCAAGCGACAGACATTCCGCCTGCTGCTCGTGCGCTCCGGCGCCACCGCGTGGGACGAGGCCGAGCGCCTGCAGGGCGACAACGACCTCCCGCTCAGCGACGCCGGCAAGGCCGAAACGGCCGCGGCGATCCAGGCGGTCGACCCCGAGCAGCTCGCCGTCGTCCTGACCAGCCCCGACGAGGCGTCGCGCCAGACCGCGGCGATGCTCGCCGAGCGCACAGGGGCGCGCACGCGCAAGCTCGATGCGCTCACGGAAGTCGACTTCGGCCTCTGGGAGGGCCTCGTCGAGCGCGAGCTGCGCGATCGCTACGCGAAGGCCTTCGGCGCGTGGGAGGAGGACCCGACCGGCGTGACGCCGCCGGATGGCGAAACGATCGCTGAGTCGGCCGAGCGCGTGCTGCCGGCGCTGCGCAAAGCACTCGACAAGGCCGGCGCCGAGCAGGTCGCGGTGGTGCTGCGCCCCGTTGCGCACGCGATCGTGCGCTGCCGCGTGCTCGGGCGCCCGATGACCGACCTGTGGCCAGTGCTCGAGGAGGCGCCCGCCTGCGAGTGGCTGGAGGCGGATCGCGACCGCTTCGAGCCCGAGCCGGCGCCGGCGCAGACGAAGTCATGACCCCCCACTCGTTGCAGGGCGCCGCGGCTCCCGGTCGATGCACGGAACGCGGGACGACCCCGCAGCGACCCGACAGGAGCGCGACATGAGCCGAGTGGCGCCGCGGACATGGGCGGATGTAAAGCCGGTGACGCGCCGCAGCGTGATCCCCGAGGGGCTCTGGCTGCGCTGCCCGGCGTGCGAGAAGATGGTCTACCGCAAGCAGATGGAGGCGAACCTCCATGTGTGCCCGGAGTGCAACCACCACTTCCGCATCTCCGCGACCGAGCGCGTGCGCCAGCTCTGCGACCCGGGCTCCTTCGAGCCGATGTTCGAGGAGCTGCGCTGCGCAGACCCGCTGAAGTTCACCGACCTCAAGCCCTACACGAAGCGCCTCGTCGAGGCGCAGCGCCAGACCGGGCGCGTCGAGGGCGCCATCGCCGGCGTCGGCTTCGTGAAGGGCCGCCAGGCGATGCTCTGCTGCCTCGACCTCACATTCATGATGGGTTCGATGGGCAGCGTCGTTGGCGAGACGATCACCCGCTCCATCGAATGCGCCACCGAGCGCGACCTGCCGCTGATCGTCGTCTCCTGCTCCGGCGGCGCCCGCATGCAGGAATCCGGCCTCTCGCTCATGCAGATGGCCAAGACCAGCGCCGCCCTCGCCCGACTCGACGACGCCGGGGGCCTCTTCATCAGCGTGCTCACCGACCCGACCACCGGCGGCGTCACCGCCTCCTTCGCCATGCTCGGCGATGTGATCCTCGCCGAGCCCAAGGCGCTCATCGGCTTCGCCGGCCCGCGCGTCATCCAGCAGACCCTCCGCCAGGCGCTCCCCGAGGGTTTCCAGCGCTCCGAGTTCCTCCAGAAGGGCGGCATGGTGGACCGCGTCGTGCACCGCGCCGAGCTGCGCAACGAGATCGCGCGGATCGTGGATTACGCGGGGAAGTGATCAATTGCACCGCGGAGACGCGGAGTGCGCAGAGGATTCAATGCGGGTGCCATGGTACGGCCGCCCTGGGCCGTGCCATGAGGAACTGCCAGGTGATGCCGCAACTTCCATGCGTCGTGGCACAGGCCCAGAGCGGCCTGTACCACGGCACCCGACGAGGCATTTCCGCGGCCTCCGCGCCTCCGCGGTGAACGCCAATCGATGACCACCGCACGACGCATCATCTCGCCTGACCGCCCCCTCCGCTTCGGCCTCGCCCTCGGGCTGTGCCATGCGCTGCTGTTCGGCCTCGCGTTCCCGCCGGTGAACCTGTGGCCGCTGGCGTATGTGGCGATTGTGCCGCTGCTGGCGTGCGCCGCGCTCGCGACGCGCCCGCTGCGGACAGCAGTCGGCGTCTGGCTCGGCGTCCTTCCCATGTGGGCGCTGCACGAGGCGTGGCTGATCGATGTGACCATCGCCGGCTACCCGCTGCTCGCGGCGTACCTCGCCCTGTGGCCGGCGGGCTTCGCCTGGCTCGGGGCGCGCCTGCGATTGGGCGCGATGCGCCCCGCGCCCACGCTCTGGTGGGTGTGCATGCCGCTGCTATGGACGGGCCTCGAGGCCTTCCGCGCGCATGTGGTCTTCGACGGCTACCCGTGGTTCCTGCTCGCCCAGCCGCTCGCGCGTCCGCTGTCGTGGGAGACGCCCTCTTCGGTGATCTTCCTCGCGAGCCTCGGCGGTATGACGGGGGTGTCGCTGCTGGTCGCGTGCCTGCAGACGCCGCTGGCGCTTGCGCTGGCGAAGCCGTCGCGCCGCAGCGCCGCGATCGGCGCCGGCGCGCTCGTTGTCGGGGTGCTGTCCTTCGGATTCCTCGGCGCCGTGCTCGGGCGCCCGGTCGCCGGCCCGGCGCCGGAGGTCGTGCGCATTGGTGTCGTGCAGACCAATGTGCCGCAGGACAACAAGCTGGGCTGGTCGCCCGAGCAGCGCCGGGCGGACTTCGACGAGTTCGTGCGCTACACCCGCGCGCTCGCATCCAGCGGGCTGCCGCTGGATGCCATCGTCTGGCCGGAGACCATGTTCCCGGGCGAGGGGCTCGACCCCGCCGTCTCCGATGCGGTCCGGGGCGCGGGGCTCGTCTATCGCGAGACGGGCGACGCCCTGATCGATTTCACCGACGAACTCCTCGCCCTTCAGACCGAAGTCGGCGTGTCGATGCTTGTCGGCTCCATCGGCTATGAGAACCTGCGCATCGACTTCGACCTTGACGACCCCTTCAGCTTTGACGCCAAGTTCAACAGCGTCTTCCTCATCGCCGGCGGCGCCGTACAGCCGGTTCGCTACGACAAGCTGCACCTGACGCCCTTCGGCGAGGTGATGCCGTACATCTCGCGCTTTCCGTCATTGGAGTCGGCGCTGCTCGACATCGGCGCCCGGGGCATGCGCTTCGACCTCGATCGCGGCGCCGGGCCCGTCGCCTTCGACATCGACAGCGCCCTGCGCATCGTCACGCCCATCTGCTTCGAGGCGACCAACCCCGAGGTGATGCGCCGCCTCGCCCACGCCGGCGGCGTGCGCGCCGGCGCAATTATCCACATCACCAACGACGGGTGGTTCGGCCGTTTCCCCGGCGGACGCGCCCAGCACGCGCAGCTCGCCCGCCTGCGCGCAATCGAGCTCGGCGTGCCGGTGGTGCGCGCGGCGAACACTGGGGTCTCGGTCGCCTTCGACCGCATCGGCCGGCGCATCGACCTGCTTCCGGTCGCCAACGGGCCGGAACGCCAGGTCCCGCTGCTGCCGTCGCGCCAGTGGGGCGCCGCGATCGCGGAACTGCACCCGGCGCCCCCCGAGCGAACGACCCTCTTCGCCCGCACCGGCGATGTCGCGGCGGCATTCGCGATGGCCCTCGCGCTCGCGTGCCTCCCGCTCGCGTGGTCGCCGGCGCGGACCGACACCGACCACGCCTGACGGCGCAGGCGCCGGCGCCGTCGCGCACAATGGCGCCTCACCCCACGGGAGTCGCTCATGGTCGCTCGCATCGCCCTCGCCTTCCTCATCATCGCCATCCCGCTGTTCGTTGGCGCCTGCGCGGGGCGTTCGCAGACAGCGCAGCAGCCGGAGGCGCACACGCCGATTTGGCGTTCCCAGCTCCGCGAGCGCGCGCTGCTGCTGCTTGCCGAGGCGGCGCGCGATGAGAACGCCCTCGTCCGCGCCAACGCGCTCGAAGGGTTGGCGCCTGTGCCGATGCGCGCGCGACCGTTCGTCTTCGATGCGCTCACCGACCGGAACCTCGGCGTGCGATACGCCGGGGCGATGCTGGCCGGTCGCCTCGCGCTGCCCGACGCCGCCCCCCTGCTCCGCGACCTGCAGAGCGACGCCGATGCGTCGGTGCGCGCGGCGTCGATCTACGCGCTCAGCGCGCTGCGCCAGCCGGTGGACCCGGGCCCGCTGGCGACGATGCTTCTCGATGGCGATGTCCGGACTCGCGCCCAGGCGGCCTTCATCCTCGGCGAGATGGGCAACCGCAGCGCCGTGCCGCTGCTGCGCGAGGCCCTGATGCGCCCGGCGCCCAATGCGCGCCTCAGCGACGTGCGTCTG
>JBICHM010000223.1:0-3365 GCA_043101835.1 Phycisphaerales bacterium
TCGCGAACACGAGCGTGCGGATATGGTCGGCGATGACGCGGTAGGCCGTGTCCACGCGGTCGGTGTCGGCCTCGCCCAGCCTGCCCTCGTACCCACGCGGCGGGTTGGTCGCCTTCCCGATCGCGTCGAAGAGCGGCGTGAAGACGTCGGTGTCGTAGTTCGACCGCTTGTCCTGGAGCACCGAGACGAGCCGCTCGAGCCCCATGCCCGTGTCGACGTGCTTGGCCGGCAGCGGCACGAGCTGGTCGGCGCTGCGCCGGTCGTACTGGATGAACACGAGGTTCCACAGCTCGATGACATCGGGATGATCGGCGTTGACGAGGTCGCGTCCCTTCGTCTCGCTCAGCCCCGCATCGGGGCGCCCGTCGTAGTGGATCTCGCTGCACGGCCCGCAGGGGCCGGTGTCGCCCATCTCCCAGAAGTTGTCCTTCATCGACCCGGGCAGCACGCGCTCGGCGGGCAGGTAGCGCCGCCAGAGTTCGCGCGCCTCCTCGTCGGGCGCCAGGCCGTCGCGATCGTCGCCGCCGAAATAGGTCGCGTAGAGGCGCTCGCTGTCGAGGCCCCACACCTCGGTGAAGAGCGTCCAGGCCCAGTCGATCGCCTCGGCCTTGAAGTAGTCGCCGAAGGACCAGTTCCCGAGCATCTCGAAGAAGGTGTGGTGATAGAGGTCCTTGCCCACATCCTCGAGGTCGTTGTGTTTGCCGCCGGCGCGGATGCACTTCTGGCTGTTCGCCGCGCGTGAGAGGCGCGCCATGCGGCTGCCGGGGTCCACCTGCCCGAGGAACAGGGGCTTGAACTGGTTCATGCCGGCGTTCGTGAACAGCAGCGTCGGGTCGTCGTGCGGCACGACCGGCGACGAGGCCACGAACTCGTGGCCGTGCGTCTTGCAGAAGAAATCGATGAACTGCCGGCGGATCTCGGCGCTGGTCAGCGTCGCGGACGCGGAAGGCATGGACGGGTCCCCTGGGGCATGGCTCGAAACGGCGGGAAAGGGGTGAGTATACGGGGCCGATCACTCCGCTCGAACGGTGTTCGAGAGCGTCCCGAGGCCGGCGATCTCGACCTCCACCGTGTCCCCCGCCCGGAGGAACCGGGGCGGCGTCCGGGCGGCGCCAACGCCCGAGGGTGTGCCGGTCAGGATGACCGTCCCTGCGACGAGCGTCATCCCGCGGCTAATCTCGCTGACGAGCGTCGCCACGGGGAAGAGCATGTCGGCCGTCGAGCCGTCCTGCATCACTTCGCCCCCGACGCGCGTCACGAGGCGCAGCGCCTGCGGATCCGGCGCCTCCGCCGCCGGCGTCACGCGCGGGCCGAGCGGGCAGAAGGTGTCGAAGGACTTGCCCCGGAAGAACTGTCCGCCAGCGCCCTCCTTCTGCCACCAGCGCGCGGAGACATCGTTCGCGCAGCAGTAGCCGAGGATCACGCCGGAGCCTGGGTCGAGCGCATCCTGCTCGGTGACATCGCGCGCGTCGCGCCCGATGACGACGGCCAGCTCACCTTCGAAATCCACCTGCTCGCGCGCCGCGCAGGCGCGCGGCAGGACGATGGCTTCGCCGTCGAGCGCAAGGGCGCCGATGTTCTTGCAGAAGAGCATCGGCCGATCCGGCGCCGCGGCGCCGCGCTCCTTCGCGTGCTCGGCGTAGTTGCGCCCGACGCCGATGATCTGCCGGATGACGAGCGGCGCGCCGGCAACGCGCTCGATGGCGACGCCGGCGTCGGTGCGGACAAGACGCATGGCTGGCGCCTCCGGTGTTACTGGCGCTCGAAGTTCATCAGACGCTGGCGTGCGGCGTCGGTGCCCTGGTCGAGCTGGTCGCGGATCGCCCGGTATTCCTCCATGCCGGGCGGCTCCGGGTAGAAGATGTCGAACTGCTCGCGACTCATCGTCCCGGCGAGCGACTGCGCGAGCCGGTCGTACGACACCTGCGCCAGCCCCAGCGGAATGCGCCGCCACACATACGCCCCCTGCTCCGGCCCGAGGGCGCCGCCGGCGATCAGGTCCACCAGCACCACCGCGACCTGGTCGGCGAAGCGCGGCTCGAGGAACTGCATCCGGTTCGACTGATCGTCCACCACCGTCCGCCGATTCTGCTCGGTCATGTAGTAGGAGTGCACATCCGCCGCATACTGCACCTGCCCCTGGTACACACGCCGATCGTTGCCGAGGATGCCCCGAACAATCGCGTCCTGCAGCGCGCCGACCACCTCGCTCTGCGCCACCTCCGGGCTCGTGATGCGTTCCTCGAAGTCGATCGTGACGAAGACATCGAGCGGCTCGGAGAGCTCGCGGATCAGGTCGTCCTTACGGTTGATGTTGAGGTACGGCCACGTGCGAAGCAGCTCGTAGTACTCGTTGGCCTTGGCGAGGTCGCCCATGCGGTAGTACGTGCGCACCACGTCGCGCAGGAAGTTTGCGTACCCCTCGCTCAGCAGGCGAAAGTGCCGGTCGGGGTCTTCGGCGTCCATGCCGAGCATCGCGGCCCGCAGTTCAGCCCGCTTGTCGACGATGTCCATCGCCGTGGTGTAGGCGTCGACGAAGTCGAGGCTTCGGTAGGCGATGTAGGAGTCCGTCAGGAGGCTGTACTTCATGTCGCCCCAGCGAAACAGCTCCTGGACCGACTGCATGACGACGCGATCGGTGTTGATCATGTTGAAATCGGCGATGTTGCGCCGGCGGAGGCCCTCCTCGACGCCGCGGCTCGCCCAGTAGAGCGAGTGCGACGCCGGGTGGCGCCAGTCGAGCGGACCGAACTGGCGCGTGTAGCGCACCATCCGCTCGATCTCCATGTTGTAGTCGCGCGTGAGCACCTTCTTGCGCACGTACGGCAGCAGCACGCGTCCCGCGTCGGTGAACTCGGGGTCGTAGAAGATCTCCTCGAACCGCTCGTTGCGCTCCGAGGCGTTCAATCCCACGGGGATGCCCATCGCATTGCGGAGCCGGTAGAGCTCACGCTGGGTCTCGACGAGGCGGAGGAAGTCGATCGAGAGATCCACACCGGCGTCGTCGCGGAGCCGGCGCACGAGTTCCCGAGCCGCGGGCGCCTCGTCGTACACCTCATCGAGCGTGCTCGGGGCATCGGCGATCTGGCGGAGGATATCAATGCGCCGCGCGATCGCCGCCTCGCGGATCGCGTCGGAGATCGACGCCTCGCCCTCGCCCGCGCGCTCTCCGCTTAGGCGCGCGTAGACGGACTGGACATCGGCGTCGCTCGGCTGGGGACGGTCCGGCGGCGGGCCGAGGATGTAGGTCCACTCCTCCGCGAGCCGGCGCTTGTAGAACTGGTTCGCATCGTCGGTGAAGCCCTGGATCTTGTGAACGAATATCCACGCCATCTCCTTGTGCAGGAGCGTGACGTTCGGGTTTC
>JBICHM010000224.1:0-4922 GCA_043101835.1 Phycisphaerales bacterium
CCTCCTCGCCGGCGCAATCGCCGGGCTCCTTCAGGATCCCGAGGTCACCACGCTCGACGACGACGCCGTTCGCCTCGTGTGGCGCGGCGAGTTCGACGGCGACGCATGGGAAGTCACGCGCGAGCTCGCGCTGCGTCCCAACCCAGTCGCCGCTCTTCCGACGCGCGACGACGAAGCGCAGCGCCCCCAGCAGATCTGGATGAACCACTGGCGCGCGACGTGGCGCGGGCGCACGATCGAGGAGTGGCGTCTGCCGTGACCTGCCGACGCGCCATGACGCTGCTCGAACTGCTCGTCGCGATCGCCATCATGGTCGCGCTCGTCGGGCTGACCGGCGCCCTGTGGGCGCAGACCGGCGACTGGGCCGCGGACGCCTCGCTGCACCAGCGAACGCTGCGCCTCGAGCACGCGCGATCGCTCTTCGAGCGCCAGTGGCGGGAGCGGCGCCCGGCCATCCGCCTCGACGGCGTCGATGGCGGCCCCATCGCGATGCGACCCGATCGATTCGAGTTCGTCACGGGCCGGCCGGCGCTCTTCCCGGACGCGGGGCTCGTACGCGCGACCTACCGCATCGAGCCGATTGAGGGCGACGCGCGCCGCGCGCGTCTGGTGTACGAGGAGCACCGCCTGCTCGACCCCGCCTTCAGCGAGCGACGCGAGCGCGACGACATGGGCGCCCCGGCAGTCGATCGCGTCGTGCTGCTCGACGACTGCGAGGCCCTGCGCTGGGAGCAGTACATCGCCGAGCCCGTGGACCGCCGCCCCGGTGAGACCGAGCCGCCCCTTCCGGAGTACGCGTGGAGCGCCCCCGATGATCGGGCACAGCGCGACGCCCGCGCGAGTGCGGACGACACCACCGCCGACCGACCGACCGACATCCCCGCCGGCCCGCGCGCGGTGCGCCTCGCCGGCGCCTTTCAGGAGAGCGAGTTTCAGTGGACCGTCGCCCTCGAGCCTTCGCGCTGATCCTCGTGCTGGTTGCGACCGCTGTCGTCTTCGCGATCGCGATCCAGGGCGCGGTGTACGCGCGCGCCTCGTCAGCCGAGGCCGCCGCGCTGCTGCGCCGCGCCGACGCCGAGCGGGAGGCGCGCAGCGCCGTCTCCGCCGTCCTCGCGGGCCTGCTCGCCGGCGAAGCCGAACGGGCGTTCGGGCCCGACGCCGATGACCCGCCGGCGCGCCCCGGCGCCGGCGGGGGGGGCGGGGCCGATGACTTCGACGACGACGGCGCCCCCGAGATGCCGCCCGCGATGCGCGAGCTCATCGGCAAACTCACGGGCGAGGATCCGCCGGACTCCGACGGCGAGACGCCACGCGCCGGCGCGACTTCGCGCAGCGCAGGCTCGCGCGGGCGCGACCGGCCGACCGTCCACGATGCGCTCGTCCGCACCGGCATGCCGACCCTGCCGATCGAGTATCGCGACGGCGAACGCCGGCTGCTGATCACCTTCCGCGACGGCGGCGGCCTGCTCAACCTGAACAGCGCGAGCGAGGAGGAGCTCGCCCGCCTCTTCGCGCTCCGCGGTGTCGAAAGCCCCCGTGACTCGCGCATCGCGCAGGAACTGGCCGACTATCGCGATGAGGACGACTTCGTCCGCGAGCGAGGCGCCGAGCGCGACGCCTACCTCAGGCTCGGGCGCCGGCCGCGCAACGCGCCGCTGGAGGCCGTCGAAGAGCTGCTCTTCCTGCCATCGATGACGCGCGCCGACTTCGATCGCGTGCGCGGCGACGTGTGCATCGAGGGCGACGGGCGGATCCACGCCGCCACCGCGCCGCGCGAAGTGCTCGCCAGCGTGGACGACCTGACGCCCGCCGGTCTGCAGCGTCTCCTCGCCCGGCGCGCGGAGGGGCCGATGACGCGGGAGGACCTCGAGCGAGCACTCTCGCCGGCCTCCGGCCCGGCGCTCGACCGGCTCCGCATCGATCCCTCGCCGCGTCTGCTGGCCCTGGTCCGCCCCGCAGACGGGCGCGGGGCCGGGGTGGAGGTCGAACTGTGGCTTGGGAGCCAGCGCGGGGTAGAGTTCCTCGCGACGCGACCCGCACCGGAGCCCGGCGCACCATGAGCATCTCCTGGACCACCCTCGCCCTGACGCCCTTCGGCGACGACCTGCACATCGCGTGCGTGCGCGCCGGCGCGGGGGGTGTGCGCATCGAGGAGACCGTTGTCCGCGCGTTCCACGCGACGCCGGAGATCGAACTGAAACGCCTCATCCTCGCCGCCTGCCCTGGTGGGCGGCCGCCGTCGCGCACCGTCTTCGTCTGCCCCTTCGAATGGTGCGCTGCGCGTCCCGTCGCGCTGACCACCCGCCAGTGGCCCGGCGCGCGCGATGAGGTGCTGCGCTCGATCGACCAGATGCTGCCGCTGACTGCCGACGACGCCTGTATCGGCCTCGTCGATCTGCATCCCGACGAAGAGCGCCCCGGCGCGCCGGTCGGCGCATGCCTTGTCGGCGTCCGCGCAAAGACGATGCGCCGCTGGACCGATCCGATCGAGCGCGCGCTCGGCCGGTCGATCGACCTTGCGCTCTCGCCCCACATGGCTGCGCTCGGCCTCGGCCTGCAGCAGGCGCCGCAGGCGAGCGTGCTCGAGCCCGGCCCGGGCGCCGGCGCGATCCGTCTGCGCGACGGGCGCATCGTCGGGGTGACCGAGCCCCCGGGGCCGGGTGATCGCGTCGCGCTGCCGGGCGCGTCGGAGGAGGGCGCCAACAGTCCCGGCGAGCTCGCCGCCGCGGGCGCCATCGCCGAGCGCGTCGCGCCGGAGGGCTTCCGCCCACTCGCGGGTCGCGTGCGCTCCGGCGCCTGGAAGTGGGCCACGCCTGGGCTGGCCGCGACGCTGGCCGCGGCGTGCCTCGTCGGCGGCTTCATGATCGCCGACACCCGGCGCGCCGAAGCGATCGACACCCTCCGCAGCGATCGCGCCGCACTGCGGGACCGATTCGAGGAATCGCGGCGAATCGGCGAACGCATCGAGCGCCTCAACGCGCTGCTGGAGACAGGCGTCGCCGGCGCAACGCGCGAGTGGCGCAGCCCGCTGCCCGTGCTGCAGGACGTCGCCGGCGCGATCCAGCGTCCGGCGTTCCTCTACCGCGTCGATGTCTCGCCGCGCTCCGTTTCGCTCGTGGGCGAGGCCGATGAGGTCCGCGCCGTGCTGCAGCGCCTCGAGGAGAGCGACACGCTCGGCAACGTCGCCCTGACCGACACGGTCCTGCCCTCGCCGGGGGATGCGTCGCTCGATGTCTTCTCGATTCGCGCCGATCGACGTCGCCCGGAGGGAACGCCGTGACCGACACCCGCCGCACCGTGATCGGGCTCGCGCTCGTCGGCGCTCTGGCGGCGATCGTCGCCGTGGACCGCTTCTCCGGCGGCGCTGCCGGCGCCGAGACCGAAGCGCCGTCGCAGGCCGACATCCTCGCCCAGGAAGCGTCGCTCACGGCGCGCATGCGCGCTGAGGCCGATGCGCTCGACGGCCGACGCGCCACCCTCGACGAGGCCGAGAGCGCCTGGGCGGCCGCCCGGGAGCGCATGATCGGCGCCGGTAGCCCCGACATCGCATTCGCGCGTCTCCGAGAGATCGTCGACGGCGTCATGACCGACCTCGATCTGCGCATGGCGTCCGCCAGCGCGCTCCCCGTTGAGACGCCGATGGAGGGCGAGTCCCTTCGCGTCGTCGGCGTGCGCGTGGAGTTCGAGGCCGCCGATCCGCAGCGCATCTACACCCTGATCGACCGGCTCGAGCACCTCCCGGAAGCCGCGGCGAGCGTGCAGAGCGTCCGTATCGGCGGCCCCGGCCGCCTCGGGCGCGGCTCCGCCACCGTCGTCATCGAACTGCGCGCCCTCGCCTGGATCGGCCCCGATGTCTGATCCCTCGCGCCAGGAGACCGACCCCATGCCCACCGCACACGACAGTTCGCCCGGAGCCCCGCGCCGACTCCCGCGCGCCCGGCTCGCGCCGGTGGGGGGGCGAGGCGGCGCTGGCGTCGCGGCGTGGATCGCGGGCGTCGCCCTCGCGCTCGGCGCTTGCTGGCTCGCATTCAGCGCACTGCGTCCGCTGACGACCGGCAGCGAGGCGTCGGCCGACGAGCTGGGCCCCCCGCGCGCTCCCATCCTGGCGACGCGCGACATCGACGCTCGCCAGCGCAATCTCGACGCCCTTGCCGACGGCGCGAATCTCTTTGCGCCCGACCGCCTCGCATGGCCGGTGGTCGTCGCGGCGCCGGCGCCCGAAGACGACGAGCCGGAGATCGAACTCGCGACCACCGAGCAGCCGCGCATCATCGCCGATGCGAGCCCAGAGTCACCGACTGGCCTCGAGGCCATCGACGCCATCCCGATCTCCGACGACCCGCCCGCGTCGATCAGGCAGCGCATGAACGCGCTGACGCTCATGGGTGTCTACGGCGTCGGGGATCGCTACACCGCCACCATCCGCGATTCGACCATCCCCAAGCAGGACGGGCAGACGCGCGATTACCGCGCCGGCGACACCGTCGGGACCGAGCAGTGGGAACTGCTTGCGGTCGATCCGCGCACCGACCGTGTCATTCTGCATCGCGCCGGGCACAACCTCGAACTGCGGATGTACCCCGCGATCGCGATGGCGGCGCCGACCGAGCAGACCGCAGCGCCCGTTGAGGCGGCGACGCCCGAAGGCGTCCGCCGCGACCTCGAAGCCGCGGGCGTGGACAATGCTGATATCGAGGAGTTCCTTCGGCTCGCGCAGAGTGAGGAGTCTCTGGAAGGCGAAACGCCGTCCGCTGATGCCCAGGCCCAGGCTCCCGCGGCGCCGGCCGAGCCGCAGGCCACGCGCCCGATGCCGGCGGAGTTGTCGGCGTTGCTGCGCGCCATGGCGCAGGACACCGCCAAGCGGCGAAACGATCGGCGTGATCCGAACCGGCGCGACCCGGGCGAGGGGGGGGGGGGGGGGG
>JBICHM010000225.1:0-14959 GCA_043101835.1 Phycisphaerales bacterium
GGCGCACGAACCATTACTACTTCGATCTCAACCGCGACTGGCTGTGGATGGTGCACCCCGAGAGCCGCTCGCGCATCGAGACCTACACGCAGTACCTGCCCCAGCTGCACATCGACTACCACGAGCAGGGCTACCGCTCGCCGTACTTCTTCGGCGCCGGCGATGACCCGTACAACACCAACATCCCCGCCGAGACGCGCGAGTGGGTCGAGCGGTACGGCAACGCCAACGCCGCCGTCTTCGACCGCTACGGCCTGCCCTTCGCGACGAAGGAGCGCTTCGACTACCTCTACCCCGGCTACGGCAAGGTGATGCCGGTCTACCACGGCGCGGTGGGCATGCTCACCGAGCAGGCGGGCCACGGATTCGCGGGCCTTGCGATCGATCTCGACGCCCACAACACCCTGACGCTGCGCGACCGCACGCGCCACCACTTTCTGACGAGCATGTCGTACCTCGAGACGACGGCCGCGAGCCGGGAGGGGCAGCTCGACCGGTTCCGGCGATTCTTCACCGAGTCGATGACGCCCGAGGCCGACGGGCCGAAGGCCTTCGTCATCCGCGCCGACAACGACCCGGCGATGCTCCAGCGCGTGTGGGATCTCTGTGCGCCCCACGGCGTCGAGATCCGCACCCTCGATCGCGCCATGGCCGTCCCCGGTCTGCGTTCCTACCGCACCGGCGAGGTGATGGAGGACACCACGGCGCCCGCGGGCTCGTGGGTGATCATGGCCGGCCAGCGCATGGGGCGCCTCGCGCGCGCCATCTTTGAGCGCGAAACCGAAGTCACGCACATCGAGACCTACGACATCACCGGCTGGAGCGTGCCGATCTCCTTCGGCCTCGACGCCGGCTACACGCTCGATGATTTTTCCGGCGCTACCACGCCGCACGAGGACTGGACGCGACCCGACGCGGTCGCGACCGGCAGCGGCGACAAGGCGTTCGTCATCGACGCGGCGCAGCACGACTTCCCGATCGCGATCGGCCACGCGATGCGCCACGACATCATGGCCCGCATCGCCGGCGCGCCCATCGAGGTCGGCGGCACACCCTTCAGCACAGGCAGCCTCATCGTCTACGCCATCCGCAACCGCCACGCGGACCTCGACGCGTTCGTGCAGGACTGCCTCGACAGCGGAATCACGGTCCATCGCACCGACACCACGATGACCACCGGCGGCCATGTGCTCGGCGCCGATGACAACGGCCACTACACGCTGCCGAGCATCATGCTGCTGCGCGACAGCCCGACGAGCTCGTACTCATTCGGCCAGCTGTGGCACTACCTCGACATCCAGTACCCCCTGCCCTACACGGCCGTGAATGTCGATGACGCTCCTGGCGCCGACTGGAGCCGCTACAACACCCTCGTCGTGCCCGCGGCGTTCGGGCTGAGCAACGCCTTCGGCGAGCGCGGCATGGCGGCGCTCCGCGACTGGGTGCGCGGCGGCGGCACCATCGTCGCCATCGGGCGCTCCGCCCGGTGGGCGCAGGACGAGTTCGTCTCCTTCAGCGATGAGGAAGACAAGGCCGCGGAGGACGCGAGCGAGGACGAACGCCCCGACCCCAGCGAGCTCACCTGGCAGGAGCGGCGCGACCGGCGCGTCGAGGACAACATCCCCGGCGCCATGTTCAAGGCGACGATCGACACGACCCATCCGCTCGCCGCGGGCGTCGGCGAGTGGGTCGGCGTCCTCAAGGACGGCGACGACACGCTGCGCGTCAGCGCAAACGGCTCGGTCGTCGCCCGTTTCGATGAGGACCCCTTCATCGGCGGCTACGCCTCCGAGCGCAACCGCGAGCGCATCGGCGGCTCGCCATTCATGACCTACCACAGCGTCGGGCGCGGCGGCGTCATCTGCATCAGTGACGATGTCTCCATCCGCGGCTTCATGCACGGCCCGATGCGCCTGGTCCTCAACGCGATCATCTTCGGGCCGTCGATGTAACGCGGTCACGTCGGCGACTGATCGACCTTCGCGCCGCCGGAAGCCTCCGCTTCCGGCGGCGTGTTCGTTCCATCGCCGGTCCACGCCGCCTTCGCCTCGTTGATGCCTCGCTGCGCCAGCCGATTCGCGCGCCGCAGCCAGAGGCGCGCCCACACGAACTCTGCGCTGAGAATCCCCAGCCCCGCGAAGATCGCCACCCATCCGGGGCCCGGCAGCACGAGCATCGCCACGCCCGCGAGGATGACGGTCAACCCGATGACGAGCACCACGAGCCGGCGCGCCTGGCGGAGCACGGCCGCGCCGGTGTGCTCGGCCTGCGTCTGCGCATCGACGGGCTCGTCGCGCGCGGTCACCCGGCGGCCTGCGCGCTGATCCAGGCGCGCACGCGCTGGTCGAGGATCTCCAGCGGCAGGGCGCCGGCCTCCAGCACGCGGTCGTGGAATGCGCGGAGGCTGAGGTCCGGGATGGCCGCCTCGGCCTCGGCGCGGAGCGCGCGGATGCGGATCTCGCCGATCTTGTACCCACACGCCTGGCCGGGCCACGCGATGTAGCGGTCCACCTCGCGCTCGATATTCGTGCGCGTCAGCGCGCTGTTCTCGAGCATGAAGGTGATCGCCTGCTCGCGCGTCCAGTCGAGGGCGTGCATGCCCGTGTCCACGACGAGGCGCAGGGCGCGCCACATCTCGTAGGAGAGGCGCCCGAAGTCGTCGTACGGGTCCTCGTACAGCCCGTGCCCGCCGTCGGCGATCGGCGTCTCGCCCATCTCGAGGCCGAGGCGCTCGGTGTAGAGCGCCCACCCCTCGCTGTAGGCGGTGATGTAGCCCCCCGTGCGCCACTTGTGCAGGCCCTGGGCCTCGAGTTCCTGCGCGATGGCAATCTGGTGGTGGTGCCCCGGCACGGCTTCGTGCATCGTCAGCGCGACCATCTCGTATTTCGGGCGCTGGTCAAGCGCATAGGTGTTCGCGATGAAGGTCCCCGCGACGCCGAGCTCGAGCGAGCCCTGGTTGTAGTACGCCGTCGGCGCGGTGGGGGCCATGAAGGCGGGCATCTCCTCGACGCCGTAGGGCAGGCGCGGCAGCAGGCCGAAGAACTTCGGCATGTGCTGGTCCACGCGCTTGGCGATGTCGCGGTACTGGCGCAGCAGATCACGCGCGTCGGTGTAGTAGAAGCGCGGGTCGGTGCGGAGATACTCGACGAAGGCGCCGAACAACTCGTCGCCCGTGCGCCCCGCGCCGTCGAAGTCCGACCGGGCGATCGTCTCGAACATCTCGCGCCGGATGCGCGCCACCTCGGCGACACCGATGCGGTTGATCTCCTCGGCCGACATGCGCGTCGTCGTGTGGTGCGCCAGCGCGCTGTCGTACATCGCCCGGCCCCGCGGCATCGCGCTGCAGGCGATCGAATCGCGGCACCCGGGCACATACTCCTCGTCGAGGAACTGCGCAAACGCGCGGAAGGCGGGGATCACCCGCTCGCGCACGAGGCGCTCGCCGTTTCGTGCGTGCTCGCTCTCCGCCGTCAGCGACCGGAGCGGCGCGAACATCGCGTGTTCGCGCGCGTCGGCGTCCTCCGGCGCCTGCTTCCACGCGGCGGCGGGCACGCCGCCCATCACCACGCGCGGCTTCGTGCGCCCCGACGCCAGCCCGGCCTCGAGGTTCGCCGTCACCTGCGCGAAGTACGCCGGCAGACGCTCGAGGCGCATGCAGTAGTCGGCCCGCTGCTGGTCGGTCGAGAGGTTCAGGCGCAGCGCGAACGACGGCAGGTCGATGTGCGGCCCGGCCAGCTGATCGACGGCCAGTTCGTGCAGGGGATCGTTGGCCTGGCGCACGCGATCGGTGAGGTCCCACTTGAGCAGGTCGTAGTCGAGGCGCCGGTTCTCGCTGAGGGCGTCGCGATCGATGCGGTTCAGACGGGCGAGGCGGTCGCGCGTGGCGCGCCGGCGCAGGTCGATCGCCTCCGGGCTGACATCGGCCCAGCGGTCGTCGAAGCGGTGGTCGCCGCGCATCGTGGCGCCGGTGGGCGAGGCGGCCATCTTGGCGTCGTGGTCCTCATCGAGGAGGGCCACGAGGGCCGCGTCGGCGGCGCGATCGCCCTGTCGGGCCAGCGCCGGGGCGCAGGCGAGGGCGGCGGGGGCGGCCAGCACGCCGAGGGCGGCGCGTCGGGAGAGTGTCGTTCGGTCGGTGTCGCTGGGCATGGGCGACAGCCTACCGCACGCGCCAAGGGCGGCCGGCGACCCGCACGCCGTGCGAACCTCCGGTGCGCGGCGGCCCTAGGATCGCCGGCGTGCTGAGCCCGATCCCCGACATCCTGGACGAACTCCGCGCCGGGCGGATGGTGGTCCTCATCGACGATGAGGACCGCGAGAACGAGGGCGACTTCGTCCTCGCCGCCGAGAAGGTGACCCCCGAGGCGGTGAACTTCATGCTCACCGTCGCGCGTGGGTACATGTGCCTCTCCCTGACGCCGGAAGACTGCGATCGCCTCGACCTGACGCCGCAGAGCGCGGTGAACACCAGCGTGCGCGGCACGCCCTTCACGGTCTCGATCGATGGCCACCCGAAGCACGGCTTCACGACGGGCGTCTCGGCGGCCGAGCGGGCGCGGACGATCCGCCTGGCGATCGACCCGACCAGCCGGCCCGACGACTTCGTGCGCCCCGGCCACATCAACCCGCTGCGGGCGCGCACGGGCGGGGCCCTCGTTCGCACCGGGCAGACGGAGGGGTCGATCGACCTCTGCCGCCTCGCCGGGCTGCACCCCTCGGCGGTGATCATCGAGGTGATGCGCGCCGACGGCGAGATGGCGCGCGTGCCGGATCTCGAGCGCCTCTGCGCTGAGCACAACCTGAAGATGTGCAGCGTGGCGCAGGTGATCCAGCACCGGCTGGAGCGCGAGACCCTGGTGACGCGCGCCGAGCCGCGTGACGGCGTCGAGATCGAGACCGACTTCGGCCCCTTCCGCCTGTACGCCTACGAGAGTGTGGTCGATGCGCTCCCGCATGTCGTGCTGACGGTGGGCGATGTGGGGCGACCCGGTCCTGACGGTCGCGCCGGCGAGACCGACGAGCCGACGCTCGTGCGCATGCACCGGCGCCGCCTGCTGGGCGACATCTTCGGTGGTCGCGAGGGCGAAGGCTCGTCGCGTTCGGACCTCGAAGCCTCGATGCGCGCCCTGCAGCGCGCGGGGCGCGGCGCCCTGATCTACCTGCGTCCGGAGGGGGCCGGTGACGGGCTGGAAGATCGCCTCCTCGCGATACGGCGCCCCGAACGATCGGCGGACGCGCCGCCGGACCTCACCGAGCCGGGCGGCGACCACGCGCCCTCGGGCCAGTTGCGCGAGATCGGGGTGGGGGGCCAGATCCTGCGCGACCTCGGCCTGCGCAGGCTCCGACTGCTCACCAACCACCCGCGCACGCTGCCCGGTCTCGACGGCTTCGGCCTCGAGATCGTCGAGCACGTCGCGCTCGCCGATTGACCGGAGTCACCGATGGCCGATCCGACGCCCAGGCGAACACCCGAATACCTCGCGCACTATCGCGAGATCATCGATGAGAAGGGCCCCGGCTTCGAGGCCACCGGCTGGCGCAACAAGGACTTCCAGCGCGAGCGGTTCCGCGTCTTCTGCGCGATGCAGGAGTTCACTGATCGCGTCGTGCTCGACGCCGGCGCGGGGCGCGCGGACTTCGCCGTGCACCTGCTCGAAGAGGGCATCCACTACGAACGGTTCATCGCCATGGACGCCATGGCGGAGATGACCGGCCTCGTGCGCGGGCGCTCCATTCCGCGCCTCGAGGGCGTCACCATCGACTTCGCCGGCGATGCGCGCGCGTTCGAGCGGTTCAGCGAGGTCGACGTCATCGTCTTCAGCGGGTCGCTGAACACCTTCGAGCAGCCCCACGCCCTGCGCGTGCTCGAGAACGCCTGGGCGGCGACGGGTGAGGCGATGGTCTTCAACTTCCTGACCACCCGCTGCCCGACCGCCAGGCGCGCCGACGACACCGGACCCGCCCACCGATTCGACCCGCTCGCGCTCCTCGACTGGGCGCTCGAGCAGACCCCGCTGGTCCGCTTCCGGCAGGACTACCTGGGCGGCCACGACGCCACGATCGCCATGCGCCGCGAGCCCGACGGGGGCTGAACACCCACCGGGGGCTGGGCGACGGCGGGTCGGCTATCCTCACGCACTATGGCGATCATCGTTCTGCAGCATCAGGATTCCGGCCACCCCGGTCGTCTCGGGCGCGCGCTGCGCGAGCAGGCGCACCGGCTCGACATCCGTCGCCTCGACAAGGGCGACGGCGTGCCGGTGGACCTCGACAACGTCAGCGCCGTCGTCTCCCTCGGCGGTCGTCAGAACGTGGGCGACAACGTCGCCTGGCTCGGGCGCGAGATGGAGTTCATCAAGGCCGCCCACGAGGCGGGGCTGCCGGTCGTCGGCGTCTGTCTCGGCGCCCAGCTCGTCGCGGCGGCGCTGGGCGGGCAGGTTGGCCCGATGGACAAGCCCGAGATCGGGTTCCACCCCGTGTCGCTCAACCCGACCGGGCAGGTCGACCCGATCCTCGCCGGCGTCGCGTGGAACGCTCCGCAGTTCTGCCACCACGGCCAGCAGGTCACCGAGCTGCCGCCGGGCGCAACGCTGCTGGGCTCGAGTCAGGCCTGCCGCGTGCAGGCGTTCAAGTGCGGGCGGAGCACCTACGCGTTCCAGTTTCACTTCGAGGCGGAGCGCGCCCAGGTTGAGGCCATCTGCCGCGCCGATGCCGATATGGACCAGCGCGCCGGCGTCACCGCCGAGCAGGTGCTCAGCCAGCACGACAAGCACGAAGACGCCTTCGCCCGCGCCGCCGAGCGCCTCAGCGAGAACATCGCCACCTTCCTGATTCCGTCGCGCACGCGCGTGGCGGTGTGAAGGCCTCCCCGTGGGCTCGCGCCTGACGATCCCGACGCCGGACGACTTCGTCCTCGCGCGGGATGTCTGCTCCTACGGCTACTTCCTGCTCGCGCCGAACGTGTGGGATCCGGACGCGCAATCGCTCACGCGCCCGCTCAACCTCCCCGAGGGCGTCGCGACGGCCACGCTCGCCCAGCCCGGCGGCGCGGGGACGCCCATCCGCGCGGCGTTCGACAGAGCGCTCGGCCGCCACGAACGTGCGCCGGCCAAGGCGATGCTCGCACGCATGCTGCGCCTCGACGACAACCTGACCGATTTCCATCGCGTCGACCCGCGATGGAAGGCCAGCGGGCGCGGGCGCCTCTTCCGCAGCCCGACCTTCTTCGAGGACCTCATCAAAACGGTCACCAGCTGCAATGTCGCCTGGCCGAGCACCATCTCGATGAACCGGCGACTCTGCGCCGCCTTCAACCCCGCCTTCCCGACGCCGGCGCAGCTGCGCCGACGCCGACCCGCCACGCTTCGCTCGCGCTGCGGCGTCGGGTACCGCGACGCGCGGATCGTCGAGCTGGCCCGCATCGTGGATTCCGGCGAACTCGATGTCCCCTGGCTCGAAGACCCGGCCACGCCCGACGACGACGTCCACGACGCGCTGCTCGCGCTGCCGGGCATCGGGCCGTACGCGGCGGCCAACGTCATGATGCTCCTCGGGCGCTACGAACGCCTCGCGATCGACACCGAGACCTTCCGCCACGCACGCACCGTCCTCGGTATGGAGGGCGAGGACCGGGAGCTCGCCAGACGCGTGCGGAAGCACTACGAGCCCTTCGGCGCGCACAAGTTCCGCTCGTACTGGTTCGAGCTGTGGACGTTCTATGAGGACCGGCGCGGGCCGAGCTGGGCGTGGGCGCCGCGGGAAGTCGCCGACGCCTTCACCGCCTCGAAGCTCAGATGACAGCGCCCGGGCGCATCGGGTCAGGCGTCCTGCCGGCCGAGGCGCTCGTGCACGCGGCGCTTGGAGCTGATGCGGCTGGCGAGTGCGACCAGGTAGGGGATCGCCCCGACGAGCAGGTAGACGAGCACCGCCGGCACGCCGATCGCCATGGCGTCCCACCCGCCAACCAGGTAGGCGGTCACGAGCGTGGCGATGGCGCCGATGGAGAGCAGGAAGATCGCGATTCGGACGCTCAGGCGCTCAGCGTCGGGTCCGGGCGGGCGCCCCTCCGGCAGGTGGCTCTGCTCGCGAGCGAGGCGGGCTTCGTGCTGAGGGTCGCCGGCGTCGCGCTCGGCGGTTGGGGAGGCTGTCCGGTCATGGCCGGTCATGCCGCTTCCTTTCTGCTGTGCGCAGCGCCGTCGCGGCGACCCTGCGCGGGCGCGGGCGGCGCGAACTCGCCGACCATCGCCTTGCCTGACCCTATGGGCCGGGTCGGGGCGGGTCGAGGGGGCCGGATCGTGCGTATCCTTTTCTCGTGGGGTCGGCGGCCGTATCGTTGGAGTCCGCGCCCCGGGTGATCCGTGCGCGCCGCCTCCCGACTGGAGCCGCCCCCACTGATGACGACGATCTCTCCCAGCGAGTCGAAGAGTCGCCTCCTGCGCGGACCGTGGACACCGGAAGACAGCTCGCTGCTCTACGGCATTCCCGACTGGAGCAACGGCTACTTTCGCGTGAGCGACGCCGGCACGCTCCTCGTCACGCCCGACAAGAGCGCCGCGCACTCGATCGATCTGCACGAACTCGTCGAGGGGCTCTGCGAGCGCGGCGTCACGACGCCCATCCTGCTGCGCTTCCCCGGCATTCTCGCCGACCGCATGCAGGCGCTGCACGGCGCCTTCACCAAGGCCATCGGCGATCACGACTACGCCGGCGGCTACTCCTGCGTGTACCCCATCAAGGTCAACCAGCAGAAGCAGGTCGTCGAGAGCGTCCGCGATATCGGCTCCACGCTCGGCTTCGGCCTCGAGGCCGGCAGCAAGCCCGAGCTGCTCGCCGTCCTCGGCATGACCGCCGGCTTCAACGACATGCCGATCGTCTGCAACGGCTTCAAGGACGACGAGTTCATCGAGACCGTCGTTCTCGCCACGAAGCTGGGGCGGAACATCATCCCCGTCGTCGAGAAGTTCAGCGAGCTCGAACTGCTCGTCAAGCACGCCGAGCGCTACGGCGTGCGCCCGAAGATCGGCGTGCGCGTGAAGATCAGCGCGCGCGGCGCCGGGCGCTGGGAGGGCTCCGCCGGCGTCCGCAGCAAGTTCGGACTCTTTATCAGCGAGGTCATCGAAGCGCTCGAGTACCTCAAGGCGCGCGGCATGGAGGACTGCCTCCGCATGCTGCACTTCCACATCGGAAGCCAGGTGTGCGACATCCGGCGCCTCAAGCACGCCATCACCGAACTCGCCTACATCTACACCGAGCTCCGCCGCCTCGGCGCGGGCATGGACACCATCGATATCGGCGGCGGGCTCGCCGTCGACTACGACGGCTCCAAGAGCGCATTCGACTCATCGATGAACTACAGCATCGAGGAGTACGCGGCCGACGTCATCTACCGCATCAAGACCGTCTGCGACGACGCCGGCGCGCCGCACCCGACCATCATCAGCGAGTCCGGACGCGCGATGGTCGCCTACATGAGCGTGCTCGTCTTCGACGTGCTCGGCGTCAGCCGCTTCGACGCCTCGCCCATGACGAAGGCCGAGGTGCAGACGATGCTCGACAGCGAGGAGGAGACGCCCCAGCCGGTGCTCGACCTGCTCGCCGCGCGCGATGAGCTCACCGACCGCAACCTCGTGCAGACCTTCCACGACGCCATGCAGGCGCGCGACGAGCTGATGAGCCTCTTCAGCCTCGGCTATGTCAGCCTGCCGCTGCGCGCCGCCGGCGAGCGCCTCTTCTGGGAGACCGGCGCCCAGATCCTCGAGCGCGCCAGGAAGCTGAAGGAGATGCCCGAGGACCTCAGCGCCCTGCCCGAGATCCTCAGCGACATCTACTTCTGCAACCTCTCGATCTTCCAGAGCCTGCCCGACTCCTGGGCCATCGACCAGGTCTTCCCCATCATGCCCATCCACCGGCTCGACGAGCAGCCGACGCGCCTGGGCATTCTCGCCGACATCACCTGCGACTCCGACGGCAAGATCGACAACTTCGCCAGCCGGCGCGAGGCCAAGAAGACCCTCGAACTCCACTCCCTCAAGAAGGGCGAGCCCTACTACCTCGCCGCGACGATGGTGGGGGCGTACCAAGAGATCCTGGGCGACCTGCACAACCTGCTGGGCGACACCAACGCCGCCCACATCACCTTCGGCGACGACGGGGAGGTGGTGATCGACGAGGTGATCCGGGGCGACAGCGTCGCCGACACGCTCTCCTACATGCAGGTGGACCACAAGGACCTGCGCCGCACCATGCGCGCCGACGCCGAGAAGGCCGTGCGCCGCGGCGTGCTGACCGTGCCCGAGAGCCGCAGCCTGCTGTCGTTCTACGAAGCGGGCCTCGACGGGTACACCTATCTCGAAGAGGGCGACTGACGCCCGCCGGCGCCCGCGCCGGACGAACCACGACCACCGACGGACGCCAGCCCGAACAGAAGAGAGGGGCCGACGATGACCGCCACGCCGAACAAGTCCTGGACCAAGCAGGAACTCCTCGCCAACCCGATCGTGCACATCGACCCGACCGCCTTCGATGCGCGACCGATCATCGACGCCATGCGCCACAACGCCTTTCAGGCGCGGAACCTCGCGCGCGGCGCCGAGATCGTGAACCGCATGATGGCCGACGCCGACTGCGCCTGCATCCTCACGATCGCGGGTTCGGTCGTCTCCGCCGGCATGAAGAAGGTCATCGTCGAGATGCTCGACCGCAACATGATCGACGCGATCGTCTCCACCGGGGCGAACATCGTCGATCAGGACTTCTTCGAGGGCCTCGGCTTCAAGCACTACATCGCGCCGGGCAGCCCCGAGGCGCCCGTCGTCGATGACCCCACGCTGCGCGACCTCGCGATCGACCGCATCTACGACACCTACATCGACGAGGACCAGCTGCGCATCTGCGACGATGTGATGGGCCAGATCGCCGACAGCCTCGAGGCGCGCGCCTACTCCAGCCGCGAGTTCATCGACGCCATGGGCGCCTATCTCGAGAAGCACCACCCCGGTGACGACGGCATCGTCGCCACCTGCCATCGCAAGCGCGTGCCGATCTTCGTGCCCGCCTTCAGCGACTGCTCGGCGGGCTTCGGCCTCGTCATGCACCAGCAGAAGAAGCTGGCCGCCGGCGAGCCGATGCTCGCGATCGACTCCGCGGCCGACTTCCGCGAGCTGACGCAGATCAAGGTCGAGAACCCGGCGACGGGCCTCCTGATGATCGGCGGCGGCGTGCCGAAGAACTTCGCGCAGGACATCGTCGTCTGCGCCGAGCTGCTCGGCGTGGACGCCCCGATGCACAAATACGCGGTGCAGCTGACCGTCGCCGACAGCCGCGACGGCGCCCTCTCGGGCTCGACGCTCCGCGAGGCGTGCTCGTGGGGCAAGGTGGATGTTGCGCTCGAGCAGATGATCTTCGGCGAGGCCACCACCAACCTGCCGCTGATCGCCAGCGACGCGATCCACCGCGAGCACTGGAAGAACCGCAAGGCCCGCGCCTTCGCGGATCTCTTCACGCAGGCGCCCGCGACGGCCGGCTGAGTGTTCGGACACCAGGGTCCCGAACCCCACGCGGCGCTCGTGCGCCCGGGGGGTAGGATGTCGCCATGCTCGCTTCCGACCTCGACAGCCCGCTGCACCCGCTCCTCAACGCGCTGGTCGACTACGCCGGCCTCTTCCCGCCGGCGAAGCTCGACATGGCGCCGACGGTCGAGAACTACGCCCGCTATGTGGTGAGCCCCGAGGCCTGGATGCTCGGGCGCCTCATCGTGCCGGTCAGCCGGCTCGACGAGTTCGAGGAGGCGGCGATCGACCATCTGCCGCGCGACCCCGAGGCGCCGGAGTGGCGCATCAGCGCGCTGCTGGTGCCGATGACCGACGACCGGAAGATGGACGACCTGCAGCGCGACCTCGAGCGCCTCGACGCCTTCAACGAGGCGCACGCCGATGCGAACGCCGGGCTTGCCATCATCGACACCGTCGAGGTGAAGACCGACACCCCGCGCGCGATCGACCGCGTCCTCAAGGCGCTGCCCGAGACGGAGCGCGCGTTCTTCGAGATCCCCGTCAGCGACGACCCGCGCGGCGTCATCGCCGCGATCGCGGGCACCGGCTCGGCGGCCAAGATCCGCACCGGCGGCGTCACGCCCGGCGCCATCCCGCCCACCGAGCATGTCGCCCGTTTCCTCTGCGCCTGCGCCCGCGCCGATGTGCCCTTCAAGGCCACCGCCGGCCTGCACCACCCGATGCGCAGCGAGCACAATCTCACCTACGAAACTGACAGCCCGCGCGGGACCATGCACGGGTTTCTCAACGTCTTCCTCGCCGCGGCCTTCGCCTTCACCGAGGGTTGCCAGGCGCCGGCGCTGTGCGACCTGCTCGAAGAACGCTCCGTCGGCGGCATCGTCTTCGACGCCGGGGGCGTCAAGTGGAAGCAGAACCACCTGACCACCGCCCAGATCGCGGCGGCGCGCGAGCACTTCGCCCTCTCCTTCGGCTCCTGCTCCTTCGACGAGCCGATCGAGGACCTCCGCACGTTGCGGCTGCTCTGAATCGTCCCTCGCCCCGGATCCTCCCGGGTGCATCGGGCGGTCGATCCGGCCGATAGTGGCCCCATGCGCCCGCTCGAACCTGCCGACGCCATGACCACCGCCGCGCTGCCCGATGGGGGCACGCGCTGGCGCCTGCCCGTGCGCCGGCGACTCGGGCGATTGGGGCGGACGGCCGCGTTCCTCGTCTTCTTCGGCCTGCTCTTCGGGGGCGTGCCGATCGGCATGTTCGTGGCGGCGTCGAACGCGTTCAGTTGGTGGGTGCTGCTCGCGTCGCCGATCGCGCTGCCCTTCGTCTTCATCGGGTTCATGTGCGTGCTGATGGGTGTCGCCTCGCTGTACGGCCGGGCGGATCTCGAGGTGCGCAACGGGCGCCTCATCGCCATCGACCGCCTCGGGCCGCTGCGCCTGCGCCGCTCGCGCCCGGTCGAGCGCATCGCCGGCTTCGAACTCAAGGGCGGCGCCATCCGCACCAACGGCAAGGCGCTCGAGGCGCGCGCAGGCGGCGAGTTCTCGACGTTGCGCGCCACCATCGAGGGCGGCGCGAAGCCATGGCCGCTCGTCGGCATGTACCCGCGCGACATGCTGCTTGCGCTCGCGCGCGACCTTGCGCAGGCGTGCGACGCCGCGGCGCCGGCGGAGCTCTTCGACGACGGCCCGCCCCCGGTGGTGGAGGTGGACTGGCGCACGGAGAAGGCGCAGCCCGAGCGCGCCCCCGTCGAGCGACCGGCCGACACGCCGATCACGATTGAGGAGGCCGAGGGCGTCACGACCATCCGCGTGCCGCCGGCGGGCGTGCAGGGCGCACGCGGCATGATCGCCTTCGGCGTGCTGTGGGAGGCCTTCAGCCTCCTCGCCTGCGCCGCGGCCCTGTGGAAGTGGATCACCAACCCCGCATCGCTCGCGTCGCAGGGCTCGCCTTGGGTGCTGGCGGTCGTGCTGCCGCTCTTCCCGCTCGTCGGCGCCGGCATGCTGCTCTACGGCTTCTCGCTCGCGCGGCGCACGACGGTGCTCGACATCGTCGGCGACACGCTGCTGGTCACGCGCTCCGGCCTGCGGAAGGTGCGCTCGTGGGAATGGCGCGCCGGCGACCTCGAACGCGTGCGCGTCGGCCCCAGCGGCACAGAGATCAACGACGAGCCGGTGCTCGCGCTGCTCATCGAAGCGCGCGGCGGGAAGAAGACGGTGCTGCTCAGCGAACGCGAGGCGCCGGAACTCGAGTGGATCGCGTGGGAGGTGACGAAGGCGCTCGGGAAGGCGGACGCCAACGCGGCCGCGGCCTGATGCGCCCCCCCCGCACCGCGGGGGAGGTGGCTCACCGAAGGCGAGACGGAGGGGGCTTCCCCGGCTACTCGTTCTCCCTGCGCAGCATTGCTTCGACGCGCACCGGTCAGCCCCTTCGCCGTCGGCGCAGCGCGCACAGCCCGAAGTACCCGAACGCCGGCAGCGTGCCCGACGAGGGCGCGACGGCGAAGCGCAGGTCGTCGAAGCCGTATGCCGTCAGGGAATGAGAGAGGAGCACAACGCCGGCAACTGGCTCGTCCGTCTCGAATCCGAGAAAGCCGTATCGCGCGTCGCCAATCTGATTCGTCAGTACCGACTCGTCAATCAGCTTTGACGCCAGGACTGTGCCATCGAAGGCTTGCAGCTCAATCACGAGTCCTTCAGCGAAGCGAGAGTTCTCCATAATGAAGATCCCGAACGCGCTGAATGGTGTTTCTCCAGCGCGAACGGGCGCAATCGCCGACTCTCCGATTGGGAAGCTGCTCGACGGCTCCAACCCCATTCTGTTGCTCGGCGAGGCCCCTGCCGTCAGCGCCGCATCGAAGTCGCCGATCGGATTGCCGATCAACAGCGTTGCGCCTCCGAAGAGAATCCCCAAGTCGTTGTAGAACGATCCACTCGTCCCGAACGCCTCGCCCTCCTCCAGCACGATCGGTTCGCCGAACTTGTTGGTCTCGAAGTCGATCAGCGTGTGCGGGATCGCGTGCATGAACGCGGGATCGGTGAAGAACTGGGTGCCGGCATGGGCGCCGGCGGCGATGAGCAGGGCCGGCGCGAGCGCCAAAGCGCTGGTGCGGACATCAGGCATGGCGGCGCTCCTCCGGTGACCCCGTGCAGGGCCTTTCGGAGGCTACCGCGGGGAAAGGCCGGATCCCAGCAAAATCAGGCAAGTTGTGGGGTGATCTTCGGGGCGATGGGCGTTCGCTGCGCGGGGAGGCCTGGAGGGGGAAGAGAAGGAGAAGCCCCCTCCGTCTCGCCTGCGGCGAGACACCTCCCCCGGCGGGCCGGGGGAGGGCGCCGGATGTCGCGTTCGGTGGTGGAGTCGTGGCTGCACCCCGCCCCCCCCCCGCGCCGGGGCAGTGAACCCCGCCCCCGCGTTGGGCGGCGGGGGGGGGGGGGGCGGGAGGCTGGAGGGTGGTGTTGGTG
>JBICHM010000226.1:0-14311 GCA_043101835.1 Phycisphaerales bacterium
GGACCGGCCCGCGCTGACGGGGGGGGCGCGCCGCGGCGCGCCGGCGACCGAAGTTG
This sequence comes from Phycisphaerales bacterium, assembly GCA_043101835.1. Lineage (GTDB taxonomy): Bacteria > Planctomycetota > Phycisphaerae > Phycisphaerales > UBA1924 > JBICHM01. Next base: position 57 of record JBICHM010000226.1, read on the forward strand.
CCACGCTCCCGACTGCCACGATGGACTGACCCGATCGTCATGGGGGCGTTGCGCGCCGTCATGGCGACGATCCGCGCCGCCGGGCTGGATGAGAGCGTCGCCGTCTGCCGGGACGTCGGGCGGGCGTACGCCAACAGCGGCGCGAGTCGCGTGCGTCTCGGCCGGGCGATCGACAACATCTCGTGGGCGTTCCCCGACTGGTCGCCCGAGCGGGTGCGCGAGGTCGCGGTGGCGTCGTGCTCGCACCTGTTCGGTCTGGCGGCGGAGATGGCCTGGACCCCCCACCTCTTCGACGAGGATCAGGCCGACGCCGACGGCTGGCCGCGGCGGATCGTCATCGACGACAGCGCGTGGCCGGCGATCGAGATCCTGCGCCGGCGCCAGCCGACGATCCTGATCTGCGGGCACGGCGGCAACTGGGAGGTGCTTGGCGCGACGATTGCGCACTTCGGCTTCCGCCTGCACGCGCTGTACCGACCGCTGAACTTCCGAGCGATCGACCGCTGGGTGCGACAGACGCGCTCGCGCCGGGGCCTTGAACTCGTGGACAAGTACGGCGCCGTGGAGGCGTTGCCCGAGATCATCGGGCGCGGCGACCCGCTCGGGTTCATCGCCGATCAGAACGCCGGGCTGAAGGGCGTCTTCGTGCCCTTCTTCGACCGGCTCGCCTCGACATACAAATCGATCGGTCTGACCGCGATGCAGTTCGACGCACCGCTGATTTGCGGGCAGGCGCGACGGACCGTCGATCCGGCGACGCGCGAGCTGCGGTACCGGATCGAGGTCTTCGACATCATCCGGCCCGACGAGTGGGCGGAGCAGCCCGACGCGCTCTTCTACATCAGCGCCCGCTACCGGCGCGCGATCGAGGCGATGGTTCGCGCGGCGCCGGAGCAGTACCTGTGGCTGCACCGGTGCTGGAAGACGCGCCCGAAGTTCGAGCAGCGTGGCAAGCCCATGCCGCCGGCGCTGCGGGAGAAGATCGCGGCGCTCCCTTGGATGACCGACGAATCGCTGGCGCGGATCGACGACCGATCGGCGCGAGATGCGCATGAGGCCGCGGCGGCCTCGAAGGCGGCATCGCAATGATCCTTCTCGTTGCCGCCTGCCGCGAGCGACTCCGGTCGCGGTACACTGCGGCGACCACCCGAACCTGGGAGACGCGCCCCGTGGCACGCGCCCGTCAAGTGATCCTGATGCTCCCCGGCGAGAACGGCGCCCCGAAGCCGCTGGGGCGCAAGAGTGCGATTCTCAAGACGCTCCGGCCCTTCAACATCGGGCAGGACGGCTCGTCGGAGGGGTTCTCGAGCGCGTACGGGCCGGGGATCCGCCTCGAGTTCCCGTTTGTGGATGAGAAAGATCCGGTGAATCAGGTGATGGTGACGCTCCTCGAGGAGGACTTCGCCTGGCCGGTGCTGATGCGTGTCTCGAAGGAGCTGGGCTGGAAGATGGTGGATCCGGAAACGGGTCGATCATTTGGCGGTTGAGGCGTGGATCCGGCGGGCGCCGGGGTAGGCTTTGAGTGATGGGAGCGAGTGATCCAACTGAGACGACCGACGCCGCGGCCGGCTTCGCCGGCGGGGCCGGTCTGTCGGGCCACCTCGACCCGCGCGTCGCGGCGCAGCAGGTGTGCGAGCAGGCTCGCGAGGCGCTGGGGCCGGGCGCGGTGGATCTCGCGTTCCTCTTCGCCAGCGGCACACACGCGCGGATGATGGAGCAGATCGGCGAGCACGTGCGCAGCGGCCTCGAGCCTCGCACGATCCTGGGCGTGACCGCCGAGGGCGTGATCGCCGGTGAGACGGAACTCGAGGAGACGGGTCTGTCGCTCCTGGCGATGCGCCTGCCGGGTGTGGCGCTGCACGAGTTCACCAGCGACGATCTGCCCGCCTTCGGCGACGAGCCGAGCGATGAGCAGCTCGCGGCCCTCGCGGAGGCGATCGGCGCCGACCCGTGGACGCGCGCCGCGTTTCTCTTTGGCGATCCCTTCAGCACGCCCCTCCTGAAGCTGCTGCCGGCGATGTCGCACGTGCACAAGGCGGCGGACATGGACCGCCCGCTGCCGGTCTTCGGCGGGATGGCGAGCGCCGGCGAGAAGCCGGGGCGCAACACCCTGCTGCTCGGCGGGGTGTCGCGGCGCAGCGGCGCGGTCGGCGTGACGATCGGCGGCCCGATCACGATCGACTGGGTCGTCAGTCAGGGGTGCCGGCCGATCGGTGAGCCGATGGTCATCACCGGCGCGCGGCGCAACATCGTCTTCACGCTGGGCGGACGCCCCGCGGTGGAGGCGATCCGCGAGGTGATCGAGACGCTCGAGGAGGGCGAGCGCACGCTGCTGCACAACGGCATGTTTCTCGGGCGCGCGGTCAGCGAGTACAAGGAGCGTTTCGGGCGGGGCGACTTCCTCATCCGCGCGGTCATGGGCGCCGACGAGCGCCAGGGCGCGATCGCCGTGGGCGACATCATGCGTGTCGGCCAGACGGTGCAGCTGCATGTGCGCGACGCCGGGACGGCGAGCGAGGACCTCGAGCTGATGATGAGCGCCCAGTCGCTCCAGGCGCCGCCGATCGGGGCGCTGGTCTGCACCTGCAACGGTCGCGGGACGCGTCTGTTCGAGGAATCGAACCACGATGCGCTGCGTGTCGCCCGGGCCCTGGGCGCCGGCGGGAGGGCGGCGCTGGCGGGGTTCTTCGCCGCAGGCGAGATCGGCCCGATCGGGAACGAGTCGTTCCTGCACGGCCACACGGCGAGCGTGGCGCTGTTCCGCGAGGGCGCCCCGCCGGTCGATTGACGGCGTCTCGCAGCGCGTCAACGCATCCGATTCCCCCTGCGCCGGTTGACGCTCGCGCGGTTCGCCCGCGACACTGCCCGACCGCGCCGATCGGCGCCGCATGGAGAATCCGATGCCCGCACGCGTTGTCCGCCGTTCCCTGTCCGCGCTGGCCTGCGTTCTGACGCTCGGCGCCGGGGCAGTCGCCCAGCACGAGCCGCCCGCGCAGCCGGCGCGTCCGGCGCTCGAGTACAGCGCGCCCTACTTCCCGGGCGCCGACCACGACCCGGCGATCCCGTCGCCGCAGGACATCCTCGGCTTCCCCGCCGGCCAGCGAGCCGCGACGCCGGAGGAGATCCTGCGCTGTTTGCGCGAATGGGAAGGCAGCGACCGCATCCGCATCGTCGAGCACGCGCGCACCTACGAGGGGCGCCCTGCGGTGCACGCGATCATCAGCGCGCCGCGTCACATGGCGCGCCTCGACGAGATCCGGCGCAATCGCGCCCGGGCCGCGGACCAGCGCGGCGGCTCGCGGGACGGCGCCCTGCAGGCGGCGATGAACGAGCCGGGCGTCGCGTGGCTCGCGTACAGCATCCACGGCGACGAGACCTCTGGTTCCGACGCCGCGCTCAATCTGGTCTGGCACCTCGTCGTCGATCGCTCGGAGGCGACGACGGCGCTGCTTGACGACCTCGTCATCGTCATCGACCCGATGATGAACCCCGACGGCCGCGCGCGCTACCTGAAGATGCACCGCGAGCTCGACGGCGTCGCGCCGAGCACCGACGAGCAGTCGCTCATCCACAACGGATACTGGCCCGCCGGGCGGACCAACCACTATCTCTTTGACCTCAACCGCGACTGGATCTTCGGCGTGCACCCCGAGACGCGCGGGCGAATCCGCGCGGTGCGCGACTGGAACCCGCTGCTGTTCGTCGACGCCCACGAGATGGGCGCGCTCGACACCTACCTCTTCAGCCCGACGCGCGACCCGCAGAACCGCAACGCGCCGGAGCGCCGGCGCAAGTGGAGCGAGCTCTTCGGGCGCGAGCAGGCCGCGGCCTTCGACGCCTACGGCTGGCGCTACTACACCGGCGAGTGGAACGAGGGCTGGTACCCCGGCTACTCCGACGCGTGGGCCGGGTTCGGCGGCGCCGTGCCGATCCTCTACGAGCAGGCCGGCGTCGCGCCCTACGGCGTGAAGCGCCCCGAGGGTCGCACGGTCACCTACCGCGAGGCGGTGCACAAGCAGATCACCAGCAGCCTCGCGAACCTGGAGACGCTGCGCAGCAACCTCGAGGCGATCACGCGCGATTGGGTGGAGGAGCGCGCCGAGGCGATCAGCGCCGACAGCCCGTGGGCCGACCAGGTCTTCGCCATCCCGCCCTCGATGAATCACGACCGCCTGCGCCGATTCGCTGCGCTCATGGATCTGCAGGGCGTCGAGATGCGCACCGCCGACGACGCGTTCACGGCGAGCGGTACGGACCGCTTCGGCATGGCCGTCGAAGACCACGAGTTCCCCGCCGGCACGCTGCTCGTCGCGCGACGCCAGCCGAACGCGGCCCTCGCGGGCGCGCTGCTGGAGTTCGATCCGCAGATGCCCGGCCACTTCCTCGAGCGCGAGCGGCGTGAGCTGCTGCGCACCGGCGGCTCGCTGCTCTATGACATCACGGCGTGGAACATCACGATGCTCCACGACATCGAGGCCTTCGACATCACGGCGCCGGGCGTCGGCACGAGCGGGTGGAGCGACCCGGCGACCGGCATCGGCGCGACGGCGCGCGAGGCGGAGGTCGGCTGGGTGATCCAGGGCGCCGACGACGCATCGGTCGTCGCGGCGGCGCAGCTGATGGAGCGGGGCGTCGATGTGCGCGTCAGCAACCGCCCCTTCACATGGGGCGACCACGAGTTCCCGCGCGGGAGCGTCGTCGTCGCGCAGATCGACAACGGCGATTTCGACGGCGACCTCGCGGCCACGATCGACCGCGTGGCGCGCGACGCGAAGGTGCAGGCCGTCGCCACCGACACGGGCTTCGGCGAGGGCGACTGGAACCCCGACATCGGCGGCGAGCACTTCCCGCTGATGGCGCGCCCGCGCATCGCGGTCGTCACGCGCGACGGCGTCAGCCCCAACAACTTCGGCGAAGTGTGGTTCACGATCGACCACCAGCTGGGCCTGCCGATGGCGCAGATCGAGCTGGGCGACCTTGCGCGCGCCGACCTGCGGAAGTACAACCTGATCGTCATCCCCGAGGCCTTCGGCGCCGGGCTGGCGCAGGCGCGGGAGTCGCTCGCGACCTGGGTGCGCGCGGGCGGCACGCTGATCGCGATCGGCTCGGCCGCATCGCAGATGGCGAGTGAAAGCAGCGGCCTCAGCGACGCCCGCCTCCTGCGCGGCGTGCTGGAGGATTTGGACGCCTACGAGCAGCAGGTGCTGCGCGAGTACCTGTCGCTGACCGAGTCTGTGGATGTCGCGAGCGTGTGGACGGGCGATGTGCCGACCGAGCCTGCGTACCCGTGGGGCGAGGCGCCCTCGCGCCCGGGCAGCGACGAGCTGGAGCGGCGCGACGATTGGGCGCGGATCTTCAGCCCCCAGGGCGCCGCGATGGCCGGGCGCGTGGATCAGAAGTCGTGGCTGACCGCCGGCACGCCGGAGCGTATGAGCGTGCTGCTGGGCGGGTCGCAGGTCTTCATGGCCGCGGGGGGCGTCGAGGCGCCGGTGCGCTTCGGCATCTTCACGCCCGCGCCCGAGCAGCCGGCGCCGGAGGGCGAGGAGGCCGAAGGCGAAGCCGACAAGAAGCCTGAGGCGAAGCGCGCCGGCTGGGCGATGCTGCCGACCGGCACGACGCTGCGCCTCCGCATGAGCGGACTGCTCTGGCCCGAGGCGGCCGGACGCATCGCCAACGGCGCCTATGTGACGCGCGAGGACCTCGGACGCGGGCAGGTGATCCTCTTCGCTGACAGCCCCGTCTTCCGCGGCGCCACGCGCGGCACGGCGCGCCTGCTCACCAACGCGATCGTGTACGGGCCGGGGTTCGGGGGCAGTGAGGCGGTCCTGCCGTAGGACAGGCTCCAGCCTCGCGCGGAGGTCGGCCGATAGATCAACCATGCGGACTCTCGTCCCCATGGTTGTGGCATGCGCGTGCCTCGCGGCGCCCTTTGTCGCGCGGGCGCCGGGGCAGGTGGATCGGCCCGAAGCCGCGGAGCGCCTCGTTGGGCGGTTCGACTTCGAGACCGACGGATCGCACCTCGAGCCCGTGCCCATGCACTGGGTGCGGCGCGTCGATACGCCAGAGCGACCGCTGCCGGGATTCCCGGCGTGGAACGAGAGCGGCTTCGACGACGCGGTGGCCTTCCAAGGCGATTCCAGCGTCGTCCTGCCGACGCGCGGCGGGAGCAGCGCGCTGCGCCTCTCCGGCGGCGTGCTCGCCGTCATGCCGGGAGCGGATTATGTCGTCAGCGCCCACGTGCGCACGCGCGGCCTCACGCACGCGCGGGCGCGGCTGACGGCGCGGTTGCTCGATGAGTCGCTCGAGCCCATCCCCGGCGGATCGGTGTCGAGCCCGGGTATGCAGTCGCCCGATCGCTGGCGCGAGGTGCGCGTCGCCCTGACCGGAGACCGGCCGGAGGCGACGTGGATCCAGATCGATCTCGAACTGCTCCAGCCCGAGCAGTACATGCAGACCCCGCCGGCGGAGCACGCGCTGCGCCTCGAGGACTTCTCGGGCGCGGCGTGGTTCGACGAGGTGGAGGTTCGCCAGCTGCCGCGCGTGACACTGGCGACGAACTCGCCGGTGAACTTCATCCTGGCGCCGCAGGAACCGACGCTGACCGCGCGCGTGCTGGATCTGACCGGCGAGCGCCTGACCGGCCGGATGCTGGTGCGCGACCTCGACGGGCGGATCGTCGATGCGCACGATTTCGACGCCTCGAGCCGCGGGGCCGGGGTGTCGTGGTCGCCGAAGGTGTCGCGGTTCGGGTGGTACGACGCGACGTTGTTGATCGAGAGCGCCGGGGAGCGGGTGGCAGAGACGCACCTGGCGTTCGTCTTCGCGCCTGGGCGCGCGGCGCCGACGGACGCGACGCGGGCGCGCTTCGGCCTGATCGCGTCGCACGCATCCGATGCGCAGCTCGCCCCCCTGCGCATGCTGATCGAACGCATCGGCGCGGGGCGCGTCCAGTTGCCGCTCTGGAGCGATGCGATCGGCGCGGAGGCGTTCGATCGCCGGTTGGAGGCGATGGAGCCGGTGGTCGGCGCGCTGCTCGACCGTGGGCTGCGCGTCACGCTGACGCTCGACGGCGCAATGGCCGACGGGCAGGGCGAACTCGTGACCGCGCTCGAACTGGCCGAGAGCGCGCCGCTGCGCCTCAGCGACTGGCTGGACCCGGCGCTGGTTCGCTTCGGCCAGCGCATCCACCGCTGGCAGGCGGGCGTGGCGGGCGACGCGGCGCCGTCTGATCAGGACGAACTTGCCTCGAAGATCGCGGCCCTCGAGCATGTGCTCAGCCGCCTGTCGCCCGAACCGATGGTCGGCCTGCCCTGGCCCGGGCAGCGCGCGCCCGAGGGCGCCGTTGCTCGGGACGCATCGCTGACACTGAGCGTCCCGAGCGCGGCGCCGGCGTCGTCGGTCGCCGACTACTTTGCGCTGTGGCGCGACGCGGGAGCGTCGGACGCGGTGGCGCTGCTGGAGCGTGCGCCGGCATCCGTCTCGACGCCTCGCTCGCGCGTGACGGACCTCGCCAAGCGCGCCGTCTTCGCGAGCATCGACGGGGCGCCGCCGATCGCAATCGCCGACCCCTGGCGATGGAATGACGCGACGCCGTCGCCGGCGCCCGAAGCCGCGGCATGGCGCACGCTCACCGAACGCCTCGCCGGTCGCACCGTCGTCGGCGCCCTGCCCGCGCCGGCAGGCGCGACAGCGTTGATCCTCAGCGGCGCACCGGGGGCCTCGGGCAGCGCGGGCACGCCCAGCGGCGCGATCGTCGCGTGGCGCGACTGGGCCGACCCCGATGACGCCGTGCTCCGGGGCTACCTCGGCGCCGAGACACTGACGGTGTACGACCTCTTCGGCAACGAGCGGACGGCGCGCGCCGGCGACGCGGGCGCGCACGCGATCGCGCTCGGGCCGATGCCGATCTTCATCGAGGGCGTCGATGAGCGCATCGCGTCGTTCCGCGGGCAGTTCCGCGTTGAGCCGCCGTTCATCGAGTCGATCGCGGCCCGTCATGACCTGGAGCTGGTGATCCCCAACCCCTGGCCGGCGCCGATCTCGGGGCGCGTGCGCGTCGTGGAGCCTTCGCACTGGGATGTCGCGCCGCGCGTGCAGCGCTTCAGCGCGCAGCCGGGCGAGGAGGTTCGCCTGCCGGTCGTGGCGACGCTGGGCGTCGGCGAGGAGGCGGGCGCACACCGGCTTGCTGTCGAGATCGATCTGCTCGCAGACGGCGAGCACCCCCTGTTCACGATCGACGCCCCGGTCGAAGTCGGCCTCGCCGATGTGACGATGACGGCGACGGCGCGCATCACCGGCGTGGGCGAGGAGGCGGACATCGTGCTCACCGTGCTTGTGACGAACACGAGCGATCGGCGCGTGACGATGACCGCGTTCTCAACGGCGCCGGGCTTTGCGCGCCAGCAGGCGCCGATCAGCGGGCTGGAGCCGGGCGCCTCGACCGTGCGGCAGTTCGTGCTCCGGGGCGGAGCCGCGGCGCTGAAGGGGCGCAGCGTGCGCGTCGGGCTGCAGGATGTGGACGGGCCGCTGCGTCTGAACAAGACGCTCGAGATCCGCTAAGCGGGCGCGGTCGAGAGGTTGCCGAGGCGGCGCAGCGCAAGCGTGTTCACGACGCCCGGGGTGCCGAAGGGCTTGCCGGCCAGCGCGACGTACATCTCGCCGCGCTTGCCCCACCCGCGCTCGAGTAGGAGCTTCTCGATCATCATGCCGAAGTCGGAGCGGTGCAGGGGCGGGTTGGTCTCGATGACCGGGACGACGCCGTAGAGCAGGCACATGCGTCGCACGGCGAGCGGATCGCTGCTGAAGGCGACGATCGGGATGCGGAAGCCCATCTGGCTGAGGTGGCGCGCGGTGCCGCCCGACTGCGACCAGCACACGGCGACCGAAGCGTCGGCGGTCTGGGCGACATGCCACGCGCCGAGCGCGAGGGCCGCGAGCGGCGACCGCTGCGCGACGAGCCGCTGGGGCGGCTGCGAGCCCTCGGAGAGCTCGCGCAGGCGCGACTCGGTCGCCACCGCGATGCGGCGCATCGTCTCGACAGCGAGGCTCGGGTACTTTCCGATCGCCGTTTCGCCGGAGAGCATCACAGCGTCGGCCTCGTCGAAGATGGCGTTGGCGACATCGCTGACCTCAGCACGCGTGGGCGTGGAGGTCTCGATCATCGTCTCGAGCATCTGCGTGGCGACGATGACGGGCCGGCCCTGAAGATGGGCCGCGGCGATGAGCTTCTTCTGCGTGACGGGCACATAGGCGAGGTCCATCTCGACGCCCAGGTCGCCGCGCGCCACCATGATGGCGTCGGCCTCGGCGACGATCTCGTCGATGTTGCGGACGGCCTGAGGCTTCTCGATCTTCGCGACGATCGGGATGTGCGGCTCGCGCGACTCGCCCGGCTTGATGATGTCGGCCGAGAGCTCGGTGAGGCGCGTCTTGAGCTCGCGGATCTCCGCCGCCCGGCGGACGAAAGAGAGCGCGAGGTAGTCGACGCCGTGCTCGAAGGCCCAGTCGACCCAGCGCCAGTCGCGCTCGGTGATGGCCGGCACGCTGATGTCGCTGTCGGGGAGGTTGACGCCCTTGCCGGTGGAGATCGTGCCGCCGGCGGTCACGTGGCAGCGCAGCTCGACGGCGCCGTCGTCGGCGCTGACCCGCTCGACGGCGAGGGCGCGAATGACGCCGTCGGCGAGCAACACGCGGTGGCCGGGCTCGACCTCTTCGACGAGGCGGTCGTAGGTGCAGGGGAAGACGGGCGGCGTGCCGGTGCGCGCGGTCTGCAGATCGCTGCGGAAGGCGATCTCGTCGCCGGCCTTCACCTCGATGCCGTAGCCGGGCACCTGGCCGACGCGGATCTTCGGTCCGGGCAGATCGCCGAGCACGGCGACGGGCCGGCCGATCTCGTCGCTGATCTGTCGGATGCGCTGCAGGCGACGCGCGTGGTCGCGTTCGTCGCCATGCGAGAAGTTGAGCCGGAAGACATTGACGCCGCACTCGACGAGGCGGCGCATTATCTCGGGCGAATCGCTGGCGGGGCCGAGCGTCGCGATGATCTTCGTCAGGCTGAGAGGGGCGCCGGATCCGTCGCTCATGCGCGGGTGCTCTCGATCCGTGTCGCGCGCTGTGGCGCGGGGGTGGCGGCATCGGTCCGGAGGCATCACGCCCCGCGCGACCGGAAAGGGGGAAGCATAGCGGTTCGGCGCGCGGGGCAGGGTGGTGACCGTCCGCAGGGCGGGCCGGCATGCTCCGCAGACGCCCGCTCGCGCGTCCGCCTACCGTTGCACCCATGCCCAACCACCAGCCGGAAAAGGATGTTCCCGTCTGCCTCATCACGGGCGCCTCGAGCGGGATCGGACGCGCCGTCGCCCTGCAGCTGGCGCGGCGCGGGTGGCGCCTGACCCTGGTCGCCCGAAGGCGTGAGGCGCTGGACGCGGTGGCGCAGGAGGCGACGGCCCTCGGCGCTCCCGAGCCCCTCGTGCTCAGCGCCGATATCGGCGACCTCGCGCAGGCCCGCGCCCTCATCGCCCCGACGCTGGAGGCCTTCGGGCGCCTCGACGCCCTCGTCAACAACGCCGGGTGCGGCGAGCTGGCCGACATCGACGCCACCACCGACGACATCCTCGAACGCGACTTCAGCGTGAACGCGATGGGCCCCGGCGCCCTGATCAGCGCCGCCTGGCCCGTCTTCGAGCGCCAGGGCGCCGGCCGGATTGTGAATGTTTCGACAATGGGGACCTCGAGCCCGTTCCCCGGCTTTTTCTCCTACGCGGCGTCGAAGGCCGCGCTCGACCTCTTTGCGAAGTCGTGCGCCATTGAGGGCGCCTCCATCGGGGTCAAGGCGTTCAGCGTCGCCCCCGGCGCCGTCGAGACGCCGATGCTGCGCGGGATCTTCGATGAGTCAGCGCTCCCGACGGACGCGACGCTCGACCCCGACGCCGTCGCGCGCGTGGTCGTCGAGTGCATCCTCGGCGAGCGCGAGGAGGAGAACGGCGCCACGATCTACCTGCCCAGCCCTGCGCCGACCGAATGACCGGCGCGCCACGGAGACCCGACCCATGCCCATCGACGCACAGCGGAATCAACAGATCATCGATGCGCTCATCGCGGCGTACAACGCCGAGATCGAGACCATTGCCAACTACATCGCCAACTCCGTCAATCTCGACGGCGTGGCGGCGAAGCACATCAAGAACTCGCTCGAGGCCGATATCGGTGAGGAACTCGGCCACGCGCAGCTGCTCGCCAAGCGGATCAAGACGATCGGCGGCGTCGCGCCGGGCTCGATGGGCCTGACCATGCAGCAGGCCTCGCTCCAACCCCCTGCCGACACCACCGACGTGCTGTCGGTCATCAAGGGCGTGATCGCCGCGGAGGAGAGCGCGATCGAGGGGTACATGCGCGTCATCGAGGCGTCGCGCGATGTCGATCCCGCCACCGAAGACCTCGCCATCACGATCATGGCCGACGAGCAGGAGCACCGGCGCGAGTTCATCGGGTACCTGAAGGAATACGAGAAGGTGCAGCAGACGCGCGTCTGACGGCGCCTGAGCCCCGTCATGCGTGTGCTGATCGCGCCGGATGCCTTCAAGGAGTCGCTGACGCCCACCGAGGCGGCGGACGCGATCGCACACGGTGTGCGGCGCGCGGCCGATGCGAAACGCATGGCGGTCGAGATCGACCTCTGCCCCATCGCAGACGGCGGCGAGGGGTTCATCGAGGCGATCGTCGCGAATCGCCCTTGCCAGGTGATGGAGGCGCGCGTCGTCGGCCCCCTGGGGGCGCGCGTGCCGACACCCTGGGCGCTCCTGCGGGAGGATGACGAGCCATCCGCGACGAACGCCGCCCTGCGAGCCGCCGGCAAGGCGATCGTCTTCGGGCTCCTCGGCGTTGTCGGTGATCAGCACGACGCCGAGCGCCGGCCGGGCGCTGCGATTGAGTCCGCCGGCGCCTGCGGGCTGTCGCTCGTCCCGTTCGAAGATCGCGATCCGGAGCGCGCTACGAGCGCCGGGCTGGGCGAACTCATCAGCGAGGCCGTCGACCACGGCTGCGGGCGCATCATCATCGGCCTCGGCGGGAGCGCGACCGTGGACGGCGGTGTCGGCTGTCTGCACGCCCTGGGCGCGCGCTTTCGCGACGACGCGGACCGCGTGATCGGCGACGCGGCCACACCCCCCACTGGCGCCGATCTCGGTCGCGTGCACAACGTCGATCTCTCGGCGCTCGATCCGCGCCTGAGCGATGTGGAGTTCCTCTGCGCCTGCGACGTGAACAACCCGCTGATCGGCGACGAGGGCGCCGCACGCATCTACGGTCCGCAGAAGGGCGCTACGCCGGCGCAGGTGGAGCGGCTCGACGCCGGGTTGGAGCGTCTGGTCGCCTGCGCGAAGCGCGCCGGCCTGCGCCCGAAACCCGACGCGTCGGGGGCCGGCGCCGCGGGCGGCCTGGGGTTCGCGCTGGCGACCTTCCTCGGCGCCACGCTCGCGCCGGGCGCCGAGCTGCTGCTCGCCGGCGTCGGGTTCGAGTCGCGCTGCCTTGAGGCGGACCTGGTGATCACCGGGGAGGGGTCGATCGACGCCCAGTCGGCGCGCGGGAAGGCGGCGTGGGCGGCTGGACGCCTCGCCGAGGCGCTGGGACGGGATGTGATCGCGATGGGCGGGCGTGTGACGCCCGAGGCCCGCCTGCTGACGCGCGAGCACGGCGGGCCGTTTCACTCGATCTGGGCCGCGGCGCCCGACCGCATGGCCCGCGACGAGGCGCTGGCCCGGGCCGCCGAGCTGCTGGCGGAGGCGTCGGGGCTGGCCTTCAATGCCTGGCTGCGGGACCGGCGGTGAGCGACGACGCCGGGCTGCGAAGCGGGGCCGCCCCGACTATCCTTCCTGCCCATGGCCATCCGTGACGAAGACATCATCCAGCTCGAATCGCCGCAGCTGAACGCCCTCGAGAATGTCTACCTCCCCGAGGTGATCAAGGGGCTGGGCACCACGCTCCGCCACTTCGTGACCTCCTTCGGGCAGGGCAAGACCAGCCGCACGATGCAGTACCCCGAAGAGCGGCGCGAGGACCTGCCGCTGGAGAAGGGCGGCCTCGAGGTCTCGAACTTCCGCGGCGTGCACCGGCTGAACCGCGACGAGCAGAACCGGGTGAAATGCGTCGCGTGCATGATGTGCCCGACGATCTGCCCGGCGAACTGCATCCACATCGAGGCCGCGGAGAGCCCCTGGGACGACCGCGAGAAGTACCCGAAGAAGTTCGAGATCGACGAGCTCCGGTGCATCTTCTGCGGCATGTGCGAAGAGGCCTGCCCGGTCGATGCGATCGAACTCACCCACGAGTACGACATCACCGGCCTGAGCCGGCAGGAGCTGATCTTCGACAAGGAGAAGCTCCTCTCGATCTACGACGCGACGATCGAGAAGAAGCCGATGTGAGTGGATTCGGTGCGGCCCGCGCGCGCAGCTTTGCGCTTCATTCGCACACCGGCCTTTGGTAGGGTTCCTCCAGGGAAACACGCAACGACGCGCATGCGCGTCGAACCTGGAGGGAAGTCCATCATGCTGATCCGAGCCGCTGCCGTCGCAGCCGTTGTCGCCGTCGCGCCGAGTTCGCAGGGAGCGCTCCTCGGTCACGAGACCTGGCATGTGCTCCAGCAGACCTCGGGGGGCGTGACCCAGAGCCCCCTCGCCCAGATGCAGTTCGTCATGCAGACCAGCGACTTCGGCATGAGCCGCGTGACACAGTCGGACGGCTCGGTGGTCACGAACCCGCTCTACGAAGGGCGCGGGATGCAGGGCGAGAACCCGCTGTACAACGGCGACCTCAGCGCCGGGCGCGCGGCGCTGACGGTCAACGACATTCAGTTCATCGAATGGACCTTCGGCGCGGTGACCTGGTCGCTGCACAGCGAGGGCGTCGTGCATCGCGATGTGGCGGCGCGCAATGTGCTGCTGCGCACGACGCAGGGCGACTACATGAGCGCCGCAGGCGAGGAGCTCATCTTCTCGTCCGAGGCGGGCCTCCGCGCCGATGTCGGCCCGATCCGCTGGATGGCCCCGGAGTCGATGCGCCTCTACCTCGGCGGCCAGCGCAGCGCGGATTACATCGACATCACACCCTTCGCGTTCTTCGACTCCATCCCCGTGCCGGCGCCCGCGAGCGCGCTGCCGCTGGCGGCGGGAATGCTGGCGTTGCGCCGGCGCAGGTGAGGCGCCGCCGCGCCAGAACCGCGATCGAGAGATCACGGCCCATGGTGCGCCGATGGCCGAACG
>JBICHM010000227.1:0-3425 GCA_043101835.1 Phycisphaerales bacterium
ACGACGCTCTTCCGATCTGATTGATCGCGCTGCGCCCGGAGAGCAGACCCTCCCAGAGCGCCTCGCCGCCCACGCCGAAGCCCGTGACGGCCCCGACACCCGTGATGACCACGCTTCGACCCATAAGTAGGGGCAAGTGTACCGCTCCCGATCCGGCCGGTCCGGACCGTCAGCCCTGCCGATCGCGCCCCGCTCGGTAGACTCCCGGTATGTCCGCAGCAGCCGCGCCCAAGATCGCCAGCGTCCGCCTCCTCGTGGGCCTCGAGACCCATGTGCAGCTCGCCACGCGCACGAAGATGTTCACGCGCGTCGCCAGCCCCGCCTGCCCCGAGTTCGAGGACGCCGAGCCGAACACCCTCATCGACCCCGTCACCCTCGGACTGCCCGGCGCCCTGCCGGTGATGAACAAGGCCGCCATTGAAATGGCCGTGCGCGTGGGCCTCGCCCTGGGGTGCTCCATCGCCGAGCGCACCAAGTGGGACCGGAAGAGCTACTTCTACCCCGACCTGCCCAAGGCCTACCAGATCAGCCAGTACGACATGCCGCTGTGCTTCGACGGCGCCGTGGACCTCCCCCTCGTCGATGACGCCGGCGAGATCACCACCAAGCGCGTCGGCATCATCCGGGCCCACCTCGAAGAAGACGCCGGCAAGCTCCTGCACGAGGCCCCCGGCGGCGGCGCGATCGACTTCTCCATCGTCGACTACAACCGCGCCGGCGCGCCCCTCCTCGAGATCGTCACCCAGCCCGACTTCCACTCGGCCGACGAGGTCGTCGCCTTCGCCCAGGCGCTGCGCCAGATCTGCCGCCACCTTGGCGTCACCGAGGGCGTCATGCAGAAGGGCCACATGCGCTTCGAGCCCAACATCAACTGCCACCTCACGCTCGAAGACGGCCACACCGTCAAGACGCCCATCGTCGAGATCAAGAACCTCAACTCCTTCCGCGCGCTGCGCGACTCCATCGCCTTTGAACTCGAGGACCAGCCGAAGCGCTGGCTCGCCGACGGCAAGGTGATGGGCCCCGGCGCCAAGACCACCCGCGGCTGGGACGACGCCCGCCAGCGCACCTTCGTCCAGCGCGAGAAGGAAGACGCCCACGACTACCGCTACTTCCCCGACCCCGACCTCATCCCCGTCGAGGTCGACAAATCCTGGCGCGAGCGCCTCGGCGCCACCGTGCCCGAACTCCCGCACACCCGCTACCTGCGCCTCCGCCACGACTACAACCTCTCCCACAAGGAATCCGCGGCCCTCTGCGATGAGCCCCCCGTCGCGCGCATGTTCGACGACTGCGTCGAAGCGATGGCCGCCCGCGACATCGACCGCGCCGCCGCCGGCAAGCACGCGGCGAACATGCTGCTGCAGTACGGCCTGAAGCGCGCCAATGACGCCGGCGTCCTTGTCAGCGATCTTGGAGTGACACCGGATCAGATCGCCCAGATCGTGCGCCTCCGCATCGACGACAAGATCGGCTCATCGGCCGCGGACGAACTCTTCGGCCTGCTCTGTGACAGCGACGACGATGCCGAAATCGCCGCCGCGCGCGCCAATCTCCTTCAGGTCACCGACACCGGCGCCCTCGAAGGTTGGTGCGACCAGGTGCTCGCCGACCCCGTCAACGCGAAGGTGGTCGATGATGTGCAGGGCGGCAAGACCGCCGCGGTCGGCCGCCTCGTCGGCGGCGTCATGAAGGCCTCCGGCGGCGCCGCGGACGCCAAGGCCGTCCGCGCCATGCTGCTCGAGAAACTCGGCGTCAGCGAGTGACGCTCATCGCTCCAGCGCGCCTCAGTGCCGCCGAGCCTCGCACACCGCCCGCAGCGTTGCCCCCAGATCCCCATCCGTGCGCGCCAGCGTATGGCGAACACCCAGCGCCGCCAGGCGCTCGTGCGTCTCATCAAGATGCGCCCGCACGCGCTCGCGATACGCCCCCGCCACGCGTTGCCCCACCGCGCGCGTCGCGCCGCCCCCTTCGGGATCCGTGAACCGCGCTGCGCCGAACGCCGCGACATCCAGTTCCTCCGGCGCGACCACCTGCACGATGCGCACATCGGACGCTCGCCCACCCTCGCCGAAGCGCAGGCGCGCGCACGCCTCAATGATCCCAGCCGCCTCCTCGAGCGCATCGCCCACACCCAGAACGATCGACGGTCGCGGGCGCACCTGCGCCGCCGTCGCGAGCGCTGCGCCCAGCCCCATCTCGCCCGCCGGGCGCGACCGCTCGATCGCTGCAACGACCTTCTGCGCCCGCGTCCACCCCGCGCCGGCCTCCACGCGCGCGCCGGAGGAGACGATCACGCCCGCGCGCTCGCCTTGGCGCACCGCGACGATCGCCAGCGCCGCCGCGAGTTCCTGCCCGATCCGCCACTTCTCACCGAACCCCATCGAGGCCGACGCGTCGAGCGCCACCAGCGCCGTCGCCTGCGCCTCGCTGCGCCGCCGGCGCACCTGCAGCCGGTCGCTCCGCGCGGCGAGTTTCCAGTCGATGCGCGCGGGCGCATCGCCCGGCGCGTAGTCACGATGGTCGATGAACTCACCCGCGCCGCCCCGCTCGATCGCGCGGTGGGCGCCGGCGTACAACCCCTCGACGAGCGCACCCGCGCGCAGCGGCAGGTCCCCCGCCGCCGCGCGCTGCGCCCGATCGCTCAGGCTGTCTCGGCGAGCCGCCACGAGGCTCCGTCGCGCTCGACGCGCCGGTACAGCGTGTCGCGCTCGACGGGCGTCTGCCCCGCCTCGCGGATCACGCGCTGGAGGTCCGCCACGGTCGTCTCCTGGTGCGTGCCGGCGCCGCCGACCTTCGTGATGTCGTACCACACCACCGTGCCGTCGATGTCGTCGGCGCCGCTCTGCAGCATCACCTGCGCCATCGAGAGCGTCTGCATGATCCAGAACGCCTTCACATGCGGGAAGTTGTCGAGCATGAGGCGCGCGATCGCCATCGTGCGCAGGTTCTCGACGCCGCCCGGCCCCGGCAGGTGCTCAAGCTCGCTGCCGTCGGGGAAGAAGGGCAGCGGGATGATCGTCTGGAAGTACCCGCCCCGATCGCACATGTCGGGCGTCGGCAGGCTGACGCTATCGCGCGTCAGCGTGACCGCGCCGGTCTCGTCCGCCTCGTAACCGAGACGCGCGAGCGCCTCATCCTGCGCGGTGCGCAGCATGTCCATGTGCACCAGGCGCTCGCGCCTGGCGTCGATGTGCCCGTAGAGGATCGTCGCGTTCGTGTTCAGGCCCAGTTCGTGCGCCACGCGATGCACATCCAGCCACACATCGCTGCGGATCTTGCCCTTGAACGCCTCGTCGTGGATGCGATCGTCAAAGACCTCCGCCCCGCCGCCGGGCAGCGAGCCCAGGCCCGCCGCCTTCAGCTGCTCGAGCACATGCCGGATGCCCACCGTGCGATCCTTCTGGCTGAACACCTTCGCGATC
>JBICHM010000228.1:0-8711 GCA_043101835.1 Phycisphaerales bacterium
GCCGCCACGCCCGTGAGCACCTTCATCCTGCGGCTCAGCGCATACCAGAGCGTCTGGATGATCGTCTTGCCGTCCAGCACGAGCGCAATGAACCGGCCGTTCTGCGCGAGCACGCCTCGGCACGCCGAGGGCGAAGTGGCGCCGACGGTGTCGAAGACGAGGTCGTACCGCGCGCGAGCGTCGCCCTGATCGGTGTACGACTCCTTCGTGTAGTCGATGACCGCGTCCGCCCCGAGCGAGTGCATCAGGTCGATGTGGCGCGTGCTGCAGACTGCCGTGACATGGGCGTCGGCGTGCTTCGCGAGCTGCACCGCGGCGCAGCCGACAGCGCCGGACGCCCCGATGATCATGACGCGCTCACCCGGCTGAATCTTGGCGCCCTTCAGCAGAAAGTGGTCGGCGGTATGCAGGCCGAAGCAGAGGCAGCCCGCCTCCTCGAAGGTCATGCCGGCGGGCATCGGCTCGATCATCCCCTCCGCCGCGATCGTGAGCAGTTCCGCGTGCGCGCCCGTCGGTTTGGAGAACGAGGCCATGCCGAAGACCCGGTCGCCCGGCGTGAAGCGCGTCACGTTGTCGCCGACAGCGTCGACGACGCCGGCGAACTCGGTCCCCAGCACGCGCCGCCGGGGCCGGCGCACGCCGAGGGCGAGCCTCGCCGGGATCCAGAAAAGGATGCCCGGCATGTCGAAGCCGCGGATCCGCGCGTCGCCCGACGCAACAGTGGTTGCCCGGACGCGGACCAGCACCTCGCCCGGCGCCGGCGTCGGGTCGGGGAGATCTTCAAGTCGGACGACATCCGGCGGGCCGTAGCGAGGGACGATCGCGGCTTTCAACGGACGGGCTCCTGAACTGCGGGCGAGTGATTGTGGTTGGGTGTCGCGGTGCAGCCGCTCCGACCGGCGCTGCGGTCCAAATCGAGTCTGCATATCGTCATGGCACGGCCCAACGCGGCCGCTCGATGCCGCCCGGCTCACCGCGAATCTGAACCTGTGTCCGTCGCCCGGCCTGCCTGCTCCAGCAGCTCTTCGCCGACACGAGCCGAGCGTTCGTTCGCATCGATCGAGAGTTCCTGCCCGCGGCGGCGCAGGAAGCTTGCGACCTCCGGCCTCGACACTGCGTGGGTGAGCGCGTAGTCGATGTACCGTGCGCCAGTCTCCTGCGCACTTGGGTCATCGCGCTCCAGCAGCGCGAGCACATCATCCAGCAACACGTCTGATCCGAGTCGCTCCGCTGTCGTGACCGTGCCATCAAGCCCGTCGAAAACTATGTCATGCTTGCGGATGGTCTCGCGGAACGCCACTCGCCCCGGCACCCGCTCAGCCGCCGTCATCTCGCTCCGCGCTTGGATTTCAGATTCAAGCAGATCACGCGCTTGTAACGCGAGCGTTGCAAGCGCACTGAAGAACTCCTGCACGATCGGGTCAACCACATCGACTGGATACTCGTCAAGCATTGACAAGAGCCGCAGGCACCGAGGCCTGCCACCGCTCGCATATGGGGCCACGCTGATTGACCAGTCCTTGAACTGCAAGTCGAAGTCGCCGAGCGTTGCCGGCAACGCCATCAGCTGCGCTCGCAGCAGCGGCACGAAGATCTCGGGGTGCTGCACCAGATACTGCTCATACTCCAGCATCTCACGCGGCTCCATGCCAGGCTGATCGTTCTCGAAGTACTCGAGACGTTCAATGACGAGGCGGGGCTCTACATCTGATGGGGGCTGCGCCTGAGCGCAGCACGGCGATGATGACCCGAGGAACACCACCGCAGGGACTAGCCACAGGCGCGCTTGTTGCACCGCTCACATTCTCCTGGGGTCATTGACCTATCTCGAAGACGGTACTTGAGAGCTTTCGGAGCGGTATGAATGAGCCCATTGCGTCCGAGTTGTTGCCCTCACCCCAACCACCGCCCCCCATCCACTCGCACCACCTCCCCCGTCACATACCGCGCCTCGAGCGCCAGCCAGCGCACCGCCGCCGCGGCGTCCTCCGGAGTTCCGGTGCGTTCGAGGGGGACGCGGGACAGGTACGCGGCCTGCTCGGATTCGCTCGATTCGTAGCCCTCGTCGGGAAACGCCACGACGCCGGGGGCGACGGCGTTGACGCGGATGCGCGGCGCCAGCTCGCGCGCGAGGGTGCGGACCATCTCGACCAGCGCGGCCTTGCTCATCGCGTAGGCGCTGAACTGCTTGCGCGGGCGGCCCATCGCGTGGATGTCGGCCATGGCGACGACGGCGCCGCCGCCGGGGAGGGGGCTTTCGCGCAGCAGCGGCGCCAGGTCGCGCGTCAGCAGCAGGGGGGCCAGCGCGTTCACGCGGTAGTGGCGCAGCGCGTCGGCGGCGGCCAGCGACTCCAGCGGCGTCGGGCCGTAGATCGATGCGTTGTGGACGAGCACATCGAGGCGGGGCAGATCCTTCGCGAGGCGCTCGCCCAGCGCGCTGGTGGCGTCGAGGTCGTTGAGGTCGAGGTGTTCGAGGCGGACGGTGGCGGCGCGGGCGCTGGCTTCGTCGCGGAGCTCCTGGGCTTCGTCCTCGCTGGTGCGGTAGGTGATGACGAGGTCGCAGCCGGCGTCGACGAAGGCGAGCGCGGTGGCGCGCCCGACGCGCTTCGCGGCGCCGGTGATGAGGGCGACGGGGCGTTCGGCGCGGTCGGGGCTCATGTCTCGTCCCCGGTCGGCGGCGGCGTCTCCACGCGGATGCGCTTGCCGGATTCCGACCATGCGTCGGAATCCGCGCGGGGGCCTGCCGGTTCATCCGGTGAACGGCCGGGCCGGTGGCTCCGTAGATAGGCCCGGCGGAGCACGGCCAGGAGGATGACGCCGAAGACGCCCACGACGGTAAGACCCAGCAGGAGCCACGAGAGGCGGAGCAGGTCCAGTGCCTGATCGGCCTGCTCGGGGGCGGGGTCGGCCTGGGCCAGGATGGCGCAGATAGCGTGCGTCACGGTCATCGGCCGAACGATACGGCCGGCGGGGCCTTGCGGGTCCGTACGGCGGTTCGGGACCGGGCGTCGTCCGGTCCGATAGCAGGTGATAGGCTCCACGGAGCAGACATGCGGCGACACCAGGAAGCACGGGACCACACAGACGCACCGGCGACCATCGCCGGGACCGCCTGTGACGCCCGGCTGGTCGCCCGGATGGCCCCACAACGGGGGGTTGTCCTTCAGGAGCGTCCCCATGAGGGCCGATGGAGCCGGGGTCGCTACGCCTTCACACGGTGGTCCGGGAGGATCGCCGCCAGCCTCGGGGAACTGACATGAGGTCGATGCGTGTGTCCATCGCGAGGATCGCGACCCTTTCCGCATGCGCCTGGCTGGGAGCGGCGACCGCCGTCGCCCAGACGGCGCCGACGCAGGAGAAGCTGACCGGGGCCGAGTGGGCGGATTCCGTCTGGGCGGCCGCGATGCACGGCGAGGTCGATCGGGCGCTGACGCTCATCGACCGCCTGAGTGACGAGGGCGTCGGCCAGCCGGCCGCTGCCCTGCAGGATGCGCTCGCCAGCCGCAACCTGCACATCGCCGAGGCCGAGGCGAAGCGCGCCGAGCGCATCGCCGAGGCGAAGGAGGAGATGGCCGAGCACTTCAACGACGGCGAGCTCGCCGATGCGCTGGGGGTGGCGGTGGAGATCCACACGCTCTCGCGCGACCCCGAGAAGGTGCTCGCCGACCCGATCGTCTCGCAGATCGTGACGAAGGCGGCGACCGACGCCGCGGCGAGCGAGCAGAATGGCGAGTGGTTCGATGCGCACGAGTTGTACTACCGCCTGAATCTGCTCTACGAGGAGTCGGGGCGCTTCCGCGACGATGTGCAGCGCATCGGGCGTCGTTTGGCGATGCTTCGCCTGTACGCGCCGGAGCGTCTGCACGAGATGCGCAACGAGCAGCGCCTCAAGCACGATCTCGACGAGTTGCCGCCGTACAACGCGCTGGGCGACGACTGGCGCGAGCGGCTTGACGGCGTGAATCAGACGATGGTGATCCGTGCGCTGAACCGCGCGGAAGCCGCGCACGTGGACGGCGCCGACATGGCGCGGATGCTGATCGCGGGCCTCGACGCCGTGAAGACGATGGCGACGACGAGCGACCTGAAGGTGACGTTCGACGGCCTGGCGAAGGACCAGACGCGCGCCGAGTTCATCGCGCAGATCGACGATGTGCGCAGCCGCCTCGAGCAGCGCGTCGGGCGGGCGGGATACTTCGACCTGACGCAGACCCTCTCGCAGGTGCTCAAGGACAACACGCGGACGGTGAATCTGCCGGAGGAGGCGATCCTCCACGAGTTCGGCAACGGGGCGCTGTCGGTCCTTGATGACTTCACCGCGATCATCTGGCCGGACGAGATCCGCCAGTTCCAGCGCTCGACCGAGGGGCGATTCACGGGCGTGGGGATTCAGATCGTTCTCGACGATGCGCAGCAGCTGCAGGTGGTGACGCCGCTGGAGGGCACGCCCGCGCAGCGCGCCGGCATCCGCCCCGGCGACTTCATCCGCGCGGTTGATGGCGTGAGCACGCTGGGCATCAGCACGACGCAGGCTGTCGAGAAGATCACCGGCACGAAGGGCACGCCCGTCACGCTGACGATCGAGCGCCCGGGCGTCGAGGACCCCTTCGATGTGACCATCTTCCGCGACATCATCCCGCTCTACAGCGTGAAGGGCTGGCGACGCGCCGGCGCGAAGGAGACGGAGTGGGACTGGTTCATCGATCGCGAGAACGGGGTGGGCTATGTGCGCCTGACGCAGTTCAGCGAGGACACGACGCGTGAGCTGCGCCGGGCGATCGGCCAGATGCGCCAGCAGGGGCTGGAGGGGCTGATCCTCGACCTGCGGTTCAACCCCGGCGGCCTGCTGAGCGAGGCGGTCGGCGTGGCGAATGTGTTCGTGGAGCGCGGGGTGATCGTGAGCCAGCACGACGCCGCGGGCGTGGAGCGCGAGGCGCAGCATGCGCGGAGCGGCTTCGTGATGCTGGACGACATGCCGATCGTGGTGCTCGTCAACGAGGGCACGGCGTCGGCGAGCGAGATCGTGGCCGGCTGCCTGCAGGACTACGACCGCGCGCTGGTCGTCGGCGCCCGCTCCTACGGGAAGGGCAGCGTGCAGAATGTCTACGACATCGCGCGCGGCGAGGCGGCGCTGAAGCTCACCACGCAGTACTACCGCCTTCCCGCCGGGCGGCTGATCCACCGGCGCGTGGGCGACCACATCTGGGGCGTGCAGCCTGATGTGACCGTGGACATGCTGCCCCAGCAGATCTCCGACGCACTGTTGCTCCGTCAGGACGCAGATGTGCTGCCGATCGACGAGGCCGGGGAGATCATCGAGAACCCGGATGAGGAGCGTCCGGAGCCGGAGCAGCTGCTCTCGAAGGGCATCGACACGCAGCTGGAGACGGCGCTCCTGCTGATCCGCAGCCAGATCGTCGGGCGCAACGCCGGGCCCGCGGCCGTCATGCTCGAGCCGGCGATGCCGGCGGGGTCGTGAGCGGCGACGGGGCCTCGTTGCAGTTGCGCGGGTTCGGCGGCCGATGACTTCGGCGCCAATGTCCGACACGCCCGCCGAGCGCGCTCTGATCATCGACGACGGCTCGCCGTGCGCGCTGGTCGCGACGCTGCTCGAGCAGGCGCCGGAGGGCATCACGCTGTGGTCGATGGGCGCGGGTGATGCGCGGGCGAGCGCCAGCCGCCGGCGCGTGGCGCTGCTCGGTCTGGCGGGCGTCGAGCGGATCGACGCGGCGATGGGGCTCGACGACGAGCGCACGGCTGGCGTCGAGTCGGCTCGACTGCTCCTCGCTGCCGGCGCGGCGGCGATCCGTCTCGGCGCCGCTCGCCTCGTCTGGCCGGTGGCGCTCGGCGATGACCTTCGAGCGATGGGCGCGGCGGCGGACCGGGTTCGGGCCGTCGAGCGTCTACTCGACCTCGAGACCGATCCCGACACGAAGCCCCTCCGCTTCGACCTGCCGCTGCTCGACCTCACGCTGGAGCAGGTGGCGGACCTGGCGATCGACCTGGACGCCCCGGCGGAGGGCGCCTGGTGGTGCGAGCACGAGGGGGCGGGGCCCTGTGGGGCGTGCCCATCGTGCGAATCGTGGCAGCGGGCGCTCCAGCAGGCCCGCTTCGGGGTGGCCGGGACGCGGGCGAAGGCAGGGGCCTAGGGGCCGCTTCAGCCAGCCGATTTGCCCTCGGGCGCGTGGCTGGTACACTTCGCGGCTCGATTCTTCCCAAAGACCCCCGCGCATTGAGGCTCGCAGCGATGTACGCAGTCGTCGAAGACAGTGGCACCCAGTTCAAGGTCAGCGAGGGCGATCTTCTGCAGATCGACCTGCGCGACCTGCCCGAGTCCGCCAAGACCGTCACGTTCGATCGCGTCCTCGCCGTCGGCGGCGACAGCGCGACGATCGGCACGCCCTATGTGAGCGGCGCGAAGGTCGAGGCCGAGATCGTCGAGCGCGAGTTCAAGGGCGAGAAGCTCGATGTGATCAAGTTCAAGCGGCGCAAGGGCTACCGGCGCAAGCAGGGCCACCGCCAGCGCTACATGAAGGTGCGCGTCACCGCCATCAGCGCCTGAGCAGTCGATTGACGATGCAACGCAGATGACGCCGCGCCTCGAGCGCGGCGTTTTTCTTGCGCGCTACGCGGCCGGGCGCCCGCGCCGCGTGACGACGACGGTTTGCCCGCCGCCGCCCATGGCGCCGAGGTCGAAGAGCACCGCGATGACGACGAGCACGAGGTGGAATCCCGCCACCGATCCGGCCTCGTTGATCGCGAAGGCGTAGGCCAGCGTCGTGAAGGGGAAGAAGAGGAACCCCAGCAGCGGCCAGAGGATCGTGCTGTACGCGTTGCCGATGTAATCGCTCAGGATGACGAGCAGCACGATCGTGATGCGCGGCGCCATGAGCGCGAGCAGTGCGATAAGACAGGGCATGCCCGCATCGTACCGGACGCGTGTCGTTAGATCAGGAATCGCCAGACGATCTGCAGGATCACGAGCGCGTAGACGCCGGCGAGCAGGTCGTCGATGAGAATGCCCCAGCCGGCGGGCAGTCGCTGGAGGCCGCCGGCGGGGGGCGGCTTCACGATGTCGAAGATGCGGAAGAGCAGGAAGGCGGCGGCGAGGTAGGCGCCGATGCGCACCACGCCGGCGCCGTCGACAGCGCCGAACCACGCCCAGGGGGCGCCGAGCAGCGCGATGGCCTGGCCGGCGGTCTCATCGGCGACGACCTGACGCGGGTCCTTCTTTCGCCAGCGCGTCTCCGCCCAAGGGCCGAGGGCGATGCACGCGATACTGAAGACAACGAGCAGCGCGAGCATCGCGCCGGCGCCGAGCGTGCTCGAACCGCCCGCCAGCCAGATCGCGCCGAGTACGGCGGGGGGCGGGAGCGAGCCCCAGGTGCCGGGGGCGGGGCGCAGCAGGCCGAGGCCGAAGACGCTGGCGAGGGCTTCGCGCGGACCGAAGGTCATTCTGATTCCTCCGGGGCCGCGCGGAGGGCCGCGACGCCCGCGTGGATGTAGTGCAGCCCGGAGAGCACCGTCACCATCGTGTCGGTCCATGCGATGGCGCTGACGGTCGTTCGCGCCCAGCCGCCGGCGAGGGCGTCGGCGTCAGCGAGCCAGACCACGAGGAGGATGGCGGGCGCGCCGACGGACTGGAGGATCATCTTCCACTTCCCGCGCCAGACGGCGGCGGTCGAGACGCCTCGCGACTCGCGCACGGTGCGCGCTGTAGTGACGGTGATCTCGCGCGCGATGATGACGGCGACCATCCACGCCCACACGCCGGTGACCGGTCGGGCGCCGCCGGCAGGATCAGAGAAGGCGCTGGAGGCCAAAAAGACGAATGCGCCGAGGACGAGCACCTTGTCGGCGGC
Source organism: Phycisphaerales bacterium (assembly GCA_043101835.1). GTDB lineage: Bacteria > Planctomycetota > Phycisphaerae > Phycisphaerales > UBA1924 > JBICHM01. Next base: position 7,863 of record JBICHM010000228.1, read on the forward strand.
GGGGTCGGCGATGCGGCCGTAGACGCTCACCGCGTTCCAGCGGCGCGCGAGCCAACCGTCGAGTGCATCGGTGATCGCCGCGACGATGAAGATCGCCGTGGCGACCGGCAAGGCCCAGCGCGCGGTGTCGGGGTAGTCGAAGACGCTGAGCAGCGCGAAGAAGACGCCGGCAAGGACGAGGCGCAAGGTCGTCAGCAGGTTGGGGATGCGCTGTCGCGTCACGCCGTGGCTCCGGGCGGGATCGGTGGGTGCGTGGGCGATCGTACATGCTGTGGCGTGCCGGCCTCGGGACGGCGCTCAGCGACAAGATGTGGGGCGTTCGGGGGAACGGGGAATCGGGGTCTGTTGAAGGGTCGGAGGCGGGGGCCTATTCTGCCGCCCTTCGCGGGGGGGCGGATCAGTCCGCCCGCGCTGCGCCTGCCCTCCGGAGCTCCACCTTGGAGATGGTTCTCTCCCCGGTCATCCTGTACGCCGGCCTCGCGATCGGCGCCGCGGGCGTGTTCTTCGCCCTGCCGCGCCTGGGCACGGGTCCGCGCATCCTCGGTGCGCTCGTCGCCGCCGTGGGCGCCGGTCTGATCATGCTGACGCTCACGCTGAACGCGGGCGCGGAGGGGCGGCCCAACCTCTTCTTCCACGTCTTCGCGCTCATCGCGCTGGGGTCGGCGCTGCGGGTCATCACGCACCCGCGCCCGGTCTATGCTGCGCTCTACTTCATCCTGACGATCCTCTCGTCGGCGGGGCTGTACCTGCTGCTGTCGGCGGAGTTCCTGACCTTCGCGCTGGTGATCATCTACGCCGGGGCCATCCTGATCACCTACCTCTTCGTGATCATGCTGGCGACGCAGGCGC
>JBICHM010000229.1:0-4491 GCA_043101835.1 Phycisphaerales bacterium
TCCGGCGACTCCACCTGCACCATCCCGCCCTGGTCGCTGCCGAAGAAGACCGTCGAGCGCATCCGGCAGATCGCGCGCGATCTGGCGAAGGCCCTCCGCGTCCGCGGGCTCATGAACGTGCAGATGGCCCTGCAGGACGACGAGATCTACATCATCGAGGTCAACCCCCGCGCCAGCCGCACGGCGCCATTCGTTTCGAAGGCCAAGGGCGTGGCGTGGCCATTCGTCGCGGCGCAGGTGATGATGGGGCGCAGCCTCGACGAGCTCGGCGCGCAGGAGCGCCCCGACACCGGCTCCTACGCCGTGAAGGCGCCCGTCTTCCCCTTCAAGAAGTTCCCGCGCACCGACTTCGTGCTCGGCCCCGAGATGCGCTCCACCGGCGAGGTGATGGGGCAGGATGCTTCGCTGCCCATCTCGCTGGCCAAGGCGATGATCGGCGCCGGCGTCGCGCTCCCGCTCGAAGGCGCCGTCTTCTTCAGCGTCCGCGACGCCGACAAGCACCGCATGGGCGATGTGGCGCGCAGCCTCCGCGCGATGGGCTTCACGCTCTACACCACCAGCGGCACGGCGCGATTCTTCCAGTCGCAGAGCATCGAGACGCGCGTCCTCAAGAAGGTCGCCGAGGGCGCGCGGCCCAATGTGCTCGACATGCTCACCAGCGGCGAGATCCACCTCGTCATCAACACGCCCACACGCACCGGCTACGACACCGACGAGGGCAAGATCCGCGCCACCGCCGTCCGATTCGGCGTGCCGATGATCACGACCGCCAGCGGCGCCATCGCGGCCGTTCGCGCCATCGAGGCCCTCCGCGCCGGCGACTGGTCGGTCAGCGCCCTGCAGGACACCGGCGCCGCGCCCGTCGGCGAGATCGTCACCAGCGCACGGGAGCCGCTCGCCCGATGACCCGACGCCCACTCGCCCTTGCGCTGCTCGCCCTCGCGCTCGCCCTCCCCGGCTGCGTCGGCGGCGCCCCACCGACCTTCTCGCTCGAGCGGGTCGTTCGCACCGAGACCGCGCCGACCGCCGCGACCATCGACTTCATCTTCGAGGGCGCCAACCCGACCAGGAACGCCTACCCGCTCCGCGAGGTGGCCTACAGCGTGCGCATTGACGGCCAGACCGTCTTCGAGGGCGTGCGCAGCGCGCAGGTCACGCTGCCGCCCAACGATGCGCGCCGGTTCCGCATCCCCGCGCCGATCCCCTACGACGCCGTGGGGCGCCTCGCCGGGCGCACCGTCGAATACCAGGTCTCCGGCTCGGTCGCGTACCTGCCGCCCGGCCCGATCGCCGAGATCCTTTACGACCTCGGCATCCAGCGCCGGCGCGTCCCCTTCAGCGACGGCGGCTTGCTCGAGATCCCGCCCGACGATGAACTTCCTGAGTTTCTGCGCCTGAACCCCGACGAGGCCGGCGCCGGCGAGTGAGCTCGCTCACTCGTCCTCATCGTCGGCGCCGGCCGCGGCGGCGTCGCGCAGCACGAGCCGAATCTCGCCGTCGTCGCTCGTTTCGATGAGCCCGAGCCCGCGCAACGCATTGAGCGCCGCCTGCTGCTCGGCCTGCTTCTTCGAGGCGCCCCACGACGAGTCGTACCTGTTGGCGCCGATCTGCACGCACACCTCGAAGCACTTGGCGTGGTCCGGTCCCTTTTCATCGAGCAGGACGTACGCCGGCGTCGACTGGAAGGTGTCCTGCACGTAGTGCTGCAGCACGCTCTTGAAGTTCGACTGATGTCCGCTCCGCGCAGCGCGCTCGGCGTAGGGGGCGAAGTGCTCGAGCACGAACTCGCGCGCCCGGTCGTAGCCGGCGTCCATGTAGATCGCGCCGATGAGCGACTCGATCAGCGCCGCCGAGAGCGACGCCGGAATCTCCGCGCCGTTCTGCATCCCCTTGCCAAGGTCGAGGTGGGGGGTCACGCCCAGGTCGCGCGCCACCTTCGTGCACACGCGACGGCTCACGACCGCGCTCTTGATCTTCGTCAGCTCGCCCTCAAGCGCGCCGGGATGCTCCCGGAAGAGGTGCTCGCAGACGACCATCCCCAGCACCGCGTCGCCGAGGAACTCGAGACGCTCGTTCGACTCCTCCCGCGTCGGCGCGCCGGAGGCGTGCGTGAGCGACTCGCGCAGGAGATCGCGATCAGTGAAGGTGTAGCCGAGGGCCTCCTCGACCGAACGCATCGAATGGTCGTCTACCATGGCCCGCCTGGGGATCTGGCGCGACGAACGGGCGCACCACACGAGCGCACCGCCATCGCGGCTGCCGCTGAATCAAGGCGAGCGCAAGCGGGGCCCATCGCGGCGCACGGGTCGATCCCCGCCCGCGCCCATCGATCCATCGTGGACCGGGACGCAGGCACGACCGACCACCAGCGCCGAGCCTCGGCTCCTGCCGGAGGCGCGTGGGCTCAGTTTCCGTCCCCCCTCCACCCCGCCGGGAACTCTCCCCTCGCAAGGTCGGCGGACGACGACTGAGCACAGGCGCCCGGCGAATCGGGACACGCCCGGGCTCGCCAGAACCTTCCGTCAGCCAGAAACTACCCCTTCAACCGGGCCCTGTCACGCCAAAATTTGGGGGAAAGTGCCCGCTCGGTCTCGCCGCCCGGCGCCCCTTCCCTTTCCGCGGCGACCCGCTATAGTGTCCGCCCTCGACCGACGGCCTCGCCGCAGGTCCTGTTCCTGACGACCCCCGGGCGACGCCCGGCCTGCTTCACAGAGGATCGCCATGCATTACCCCCGTCGCACCAGCCGCATCAAGCGTAAGCGCAGCATCGGTTTCCGCGCCCGCATGCGGACCCGCCACGGCCGCAAGATCCTCAACAACAAGCGCCGCCAGGGGCGCCTGGTCAACATCGCCGACAAGAAGTGATCGACGCGCCTTCGCGGCGCGAGCCCCCGTCATCAATCGAACGACGCCCCGCCGGTCTGGTGGGGCGTTTTTCGTTGCTGCGCGCGCCCCCACATCGCGAGCGCGAGCGCGCCCGCCGGAAGCGTGCCGAACGCGACGGCGCCGAGCAGAAACGCCGCCATGCCCGGCGTCTCGAGATCGCCGAATCCCATCGCGATCGTGATCGCGCTGCCGTTGATCGCCCCGTGCATCAGCACCGGGGCGAGCGTGCTCCGCCCCGTCGCGAGCCACGCGAGGCTGAGCGGGAAGGAAAGCAGGACGGTCAGCGGCAGCCCGATCCCGACGAACGCGAGCGCAAGCCACGCGGGCCCGCCCGCGCCGAGCGCCGGCGCGTGCCACGCCCACCACGCCACGCCGACGACCACCGTTGCGCGCCGGGCCGACCAGCCGCGTTCGAGCAGGCGCGGGAGCAGGAACCCACGCCAGCCGAGTTCCTCCGTCAGACCGCCGCCGGTGAGAATCGTTCCGAGCATCACCGCCGGCAGCAGCGCGAGCTTGCGCCAGTCAAAGGCGCCGTCGGGGGCGAGCCCCACGGCCCACGCCGCCACGCCCCCGGCGCCGACGAAGGCCGGCGTCGCCACCAGGCAGATCGCCCACCATCGCCAGCCGAATCGCCAGCGCATGAGTGAACGGAGCAGCGCGCGCAGCCCGGGCCGCCCGCCCGCCGCGAGCGCGGCGACCAGCCCACTGAGGCTCGGCGCGAAGACCGCGACGCTCAGCGCAGACTCGAATGCCGGGTCAATGACTCCTCGACTCGCCAGGACCCAGGGAAGCCCTGCGAGAAGCGTGACGACCGTCAGCGCGGCGAAGTACCAGACCAACGGGCGGCGATAGGTGCTCCCGCCGGCAATCACCTCGGCCATGTCGATGCCTCCTCGGGACGTCCGCAGTCGCGTCGCACGCTACCATCATCCCCCCGAAGCCGATCCCCACCGCCAGAGGAAGACGATGAAGATCCACGAGTTCCAGGCCCGTTCGCTGCTCAAGGAGTTCGGCGTTCCGGTTCCCCCCGGCGTCGTCGTCGAGCGCATCGAGGACGCCGCCGCCGCGTACAAGGCCGTCGTCGAGGAGGCCGGGCTGGGCAAGGGCGGGCTCGCGGTCGTCAAGGCGCAGGTCTTCGCCGGCGGGCGCGGCAAGGCGGGCTTCGTGAAGCTCGTCCGCAGCCCCGAGGAGGCCACCGACGCCGCCCGCTTCATGCTCTCCAACCGCATGGTCAGCAAGCAGACCGGACCGGAGGGGCTTGAGGTCACGCGCCTGCTCGTCGCCGCGGGCGTGGAGATCGAGAAGGAGTTCGACCTCGCGATCACGACCGATCGCGCGACGCGGCGCAACGTGCTCATCGCCTCGAGCGAGGGCGGCGTCGACATCGAGGAGGTCGCCGAGAAGAACCCGGACGCCATCCGCAAGCAGCCCATCCACCCGCTGCTCGGCCTCCAGCCTCACCAGGCGCGCCGCATGGCCTTTGAGCTCGGCTTCACCGGCAAGCAGGTCGGCCAGGCGACGAAGATCATGCTCGCCCTCGCCAAGTCGTACGAGAAGCTCGACTGCACCATCGCCGAGATCAACCCGCTCATCGTCACCCCGGCC
>JBICHM010000230.1:0-4678 GCA_043101835.1 Phycisphaerales bacterium
CTTGCCGTGGTCGACGTGCGCGATGATGGCGATATTGCGGAGGGCGTTCATGGGTGCTCTGGATGGGGCGCGGCGGGCGGGATTGAGCGGAAAGGATAGGCGCACGCGCCCGGGCGCGATCAGGAGCCGCCCGGTCGGGGCGACGCAACGATCACCATCCGCCCCTGCATCTCCGTCGGACGCTCCATCCACGTCCACCATTCCACCGAGGCGAAGCCCGAGACGCCGCGCACCGCGTTCGGCAGGGGCGTCCCCGTTGACTGCACCTGTCCGATCAACTCGCCCGGACGAACGACGCCGTAACTCAGCCACGGACGCCGTCCGTCGCCAGCCTCGTCGGCCGTCGCGGCGACTTCCAGTCGCGCGCGGGCCCCGGCGTCCGTCCCGCCGATCCACCAGCCCGCCTCACCACCGGGCGCCGCCGGACGCAGCCGCCACGACGCCACGATCGGCGTCGCGCCGAGCGCCGGCGCAGCCCCGCCGGCTTTGCCGATCTCCACCCGGCGCGCGCTCTCCGGCAGAATCCCGCCGAAGTCCTGCCCCGCGCTCGGCGAGCCGGCAAGCGACCCCAGCCACGACACGACCCCCTGCATGAACCGGTCCACATCGCGCGCCGCCGAGAGCGCCCGCTCCGCTTCGATCGCGCCGGCGAGGGCAAGCCCCGCCTCCTTGCGCGATTCCACGAGCAGCGCCGTGCGGGTGGCGCGCCCCTTCTCGATCACCGGACCGAGCGCCGCGCCCAACTCGTCAAACACGCCCCCGAGCCCGGGCCCGGTCGCCTCGTCCGCAGGCATCATCCGCTCGACAAACAGCAACGCCGCGCCGCCCGCCAGCGACTCCCACGGCGCGAGCGTCCACGCCGCAGGGGGCGTCATCGGGCGCGCAAGCGTGGTCACCATCTCGACCGTCGCCGCGCGATCCTCGAACCGCGCCACGCCGCCCCACCAGCCGCCGATGCCCTCGGGAAAGCGCACCAGCCCCAGCGCATCGCCGTCGCCCAGGCGCGCGATCCGCGCCGGCGCCGGCTGCGACGCGAGCGCATCCTCGCCCGGACGTCGCATCGAGACCGCCACCGATTTCAGCAGCCCCGCCGAGGCCGTCGGCGCGATCACGATCCGCGCCGTCTCCCCGTCGCGCATCCGCAGCAGGCTGAACCGCCCCTTCTCGAGCGCGAAGACCGGCATCCCCGCGATCACCTCGCGCGGCGGACTTGCGAACCGCTTGCGGATCCGGTCGTCGACATCCAGCCCGATGTCGCTCACGACCACCCATTCCGCCGGCGCATCAGCCGACCAGACGCCGCGCGCAATCACGACGAATCGCTGTCCGAGCAGCGCGTCGAACGCCTGCGGCTCTGTGTACCCCAGCGTCTCGGCGAAGGCGCCCCAGGCATCGCGCGTCTGCGATGCGCCGGCAAGCAGCCCGAGAAACGCGTCTTCGCCCGCGCCGCCGAGCGCCGTCGTCCGCACCGCCGCGCCGTCGCGAAGCGCCAGGAACGCATCGGTGTCAGCCGGCGCCCATGCGAGCGCCTCGCTGATCGAACCGGCGCGCGCAACGCTGCACGCGGCCAGCACACACGCGCATGCCGCCCGAACCAACCTGGCTGTCGCTCGATTCATCGGCCGCGCGGGAGGAGAACCCAGCGGGTCTCCTCGCTGGACGCCGCCTCAGCAGGCGCCGGCGCCGTCCGCGTGCCCCAGGTGCAGTCACGCCCCGTCAGATCCACCGGAACGCCCTCGGTCGACGACACCGCCCACACCGTCGGCGCGCTGGCGGGAACCGGGCTCAACCGCATCAGGCGTCCCGCCGCATCCAGCGGCTCCAGCGTCCCGAGCAGGAACATGCCCTGCCCCTCCGCGCCGGCCCCGGGGAACGAACGGTCCAGCAGACCGCCGACCTGCTCCAGACCCAGACGCGCTTCCTGACGACCCGCGTCCACGACGCTCGCCAGAGGCGTCGCCTCCGGCCCGCCGAAGACCGCGGCGTCCGGATGCATCCGCTCCAGCACCAGCGTCGTCGCGACCGTCGCAAGCAGCGACGCCGCGAGCGCCAGACGCCCCGCCGTCACCACGTGCTGCAGCCCCGGCGTCATCCACCGGCGCCGCCGCCCAACCTCGCCGAGCACGCGCCTCGACAGATCCGGCGCCTCGACCGGCGCACGGAGATCATCGAACATCGACCGCATCCGCTCGAGACGAGCCGACGCCGCCGGATCCGACGCGATCAACGCGAGCGCCGTGGGCAGGTCCGCCGGCGCGATCTCGCGATCGAGCAGGGCGTCCACCGCCTCGTCGGGCGTCAGCCCGAGCGAACGCACATCGCCGGTCGGGTTGTCGCGGTCACGACGGAACATCAGTCGAGCGCCTCCGCAACGGCGCGACGCGCCGTGTCGTTCGCGTCGATGATGCGGCGCATCTTCTGACGTGCACGATGCAGGTGACTCTTAATCGTGCCCTCGGGCATGCTCTTGTGCTGCGCAATCAGCGAGATCGGCCAGCCCTGCTGGTGGAAGAGCAGCACGATCTCGCGCTGGTCCTCGTTCAACTCACCAAGGGCATCGACGAGCGCCGTCCGCGCCCCGTCCTGGCTCTCGTTCGCGATCGGACGCGCATCCGGGCGGTTGTCGCCGCCACGCCAGTCACCCACCACATCGCTGTCGTAGCGAGGCTGCAGCTTCTGGTTCGCGTTCACGTACAGACGCTTCGCGATCGTGAACAGCCACGTGCTGAAGCGGTAGCGCGGGTCGAAGCGGTCGAGGTGCGTCAGCACGCGCACGAACGCGTCCTGCGTGATGTCCTCGGCCATCTCCGGTCGCCCCGACAGACGCAGCAGGTAGGCGTACAGTGACGCCTGGTGGGCGCGGATCAGCCGATCCGCCGCGGCCTTGTCGCCGCGTGCCGCCTTCTCGATCAAGCGTTGTTCGGTCGTGCGCGTCATGAGGGTGCCCCGTCAACGAGTCTACCGCCTGCCCGGCGCAAGGGTTCCATGCCGCCGGGCCGCAGCGTGACAATTCCCCGATTCACAAGGTTCTTCGGACGCTGACCCCGCCGGTTCCGACAAATGACCACCTCCCCACAGCCCCACGACAACTCCCCCGCCGCCGCAAGCGACGGCCTCTCCTGGTCCGTCCTCCTCGCCCGCTGGACCGAGTTCGCCCAGGCCTCCCTCGCCCTCCCACGCACCGAGGAGGGCGATCGCTGGCGATCCGCCGTTCCGCCGATAATCGGCCTCCAGGCCCTCGCCTTCGCCCTCGCCGACCTCGGACGCCTCGCCCCCGGTGACCGCCCGCTCGCCCTCGAGCGGGCCGAGGCCGGCATCAGCGCCCACGCACGCGACCTGCACGCCCTCTGGGCCGGCGAGCCCCTCCCCGAGTCCATCGCCGAGGTCATCGACGACGCCCGGGCCGCCCTCCGCCTCGTCGCCACCGCCGGCAATGAGTGGCGCGTCGCCGCATCCGACTTCATCGCCCCCGACCCAGCGCCCATCGCCAGGGCCGCCCTCGACGCCGGCTTCACCGGTGACCTCTGGCTCGCCCTGCCCGGAACCCGCCTCGCCGAGGGCGCCCCCTGCGCCTTTGCCCGCCCGGAGTGGCCGCGCCTCGCCATCGACGCCGCAGACGGTCCCCACTGGTCCCCCCAGCGACAGATCTACCGCCAGCCCGGCGCCGATCAGCGCGCCGCGCGCGACATCATCCTGCCGGTCGAAGCAGGCCTGCCCGCCGGACGCCCGCTCCTCGTGCCCGTCATCGAGGCCGGTCGCATCGTCTTTGCATCGAACGACGGCGCGCGCGACGCCTGGATCAACGCCCAGCGCGTCGCCGGCGTCTTCGATCAGCCGCCCGAGGTCTCCGTCGGCGCAGGCGACGGCGCCGGCGGCAGCGACTCCAGCGGCTGAAGCATCCGGCGCCGGAACTCATCGGCGTCCGTGCGATACCCGCCCGGAGGCGGCGGCGCATACCCGCCCGTCGAGAGCCGGCTCCGCGCTCGGTCGATACGCGTCTGCGGCAACGGGTGCGTGCTGAGCATCTCCATCTGTTGCCCTGCCGAGCCCCCCGACGCCTCGTCGAGGATCCGCATCACATCGATCATCGCCGCCGGGTCGTACCCCGCCTCCGCGATGTAGCGCATCCCCAGACGATCCGCCTCGAGCTCGTCATCGCGCCCGAACTTCAGGATGAACCCCGTGCCGGCCGCGCCAACCACAACGGGCACGCCATACTTGATCAGATCACTGTCGCTCTGGCCGGCAGCGACAGACGCGCCGACCACGACGATCCCGACGCCGATCTGCTTCGAGATCTGCTCGTTCGCATGGCGCGCGGTCACGTGCGCGACCTCGTGCCCCAGCACCGCCGCCATCTGTGCCTCGTTGTCCATCTTCTGGACGAGTCCGCGCGTGATGAACACCTTCCCCCCGGGCAGCGCAAAGGCGTTGATCACATCGCTGTTCAGCAGGGTGAACTCCCACGGCAGATCCGGGAAGTCCGCCTCCGTCCGGCGCGCCATCGCCATGCCGATCTCGGAGACATACTCCCGCGCTCCCGCGTGCGGCGCCTCGCCGCCGTACGAGGCGATCAGCTCCGGCATCGCCTCCGCGCCGATCGCGATCTCCTCGCTCCGGCTCAGCAGGTTCAACTGGCGCTTTCCTGTCGCCGGGTTCGAGATCGGAAGAGCGTCGT
>JBICHM010000231.1:0-2536 GCA_043101835.1 Phycisphaerales bacterium
GCCGCTGCGGAGCAGTTCCCGCACCATGGGCGCAGAGCAGCCCGGCGCCCAGACGACCACATCGGTGAGCGGCGCCTCGGCGCGGACGCCTTTGACGAACTCCGCCGCACGCGCGCCGCCGCCCTCGCGCGCCTGCACAACCACCACACGCGCATTGCCACGCTCGTCGGGTCGTGTGCGCTCGTGGGGGGAATCCAGCGCGAAGGCGTTGAGCCCGGCGCGCTCGAGCGCTGCACGTGCCGCCTCGTCGCCGATGACCGCGACGAGCGTTGCTTGATCAGCCGGGTCGGGCATCGGTGCTCCAGTGAGGGACACAGTTGGGACAGTGGTGACCTATTGAGCCACCTGTGTCCCATGTTAGGCGCCCCTAGCCGATACGGCCACCCAATGAGACACCAAAGTCTCGCATGGGGCGCTTGGCACGGGCTTCGCTTCTCTGAGGGGTGTTCCAGACGAACTCCTGGCGTTTCCGGGCGAGTTGATCCGCAGCAGATCGACCCCCGCGGACGCGTAGCAATAGGGCTTGCACCCGTGCAGGACGCACCCATGACAGACGACGCCGCGATCGCGGCGACGGAGGACGCCGACCCCGTTCAGGCCGACCGGATTCGTCCGGTGGTTGTGAAGGTTGGCGGTCGGCACGTGGCGGATGACGAGGGCGCCGCGGCGCTCGCGGCGTTCGCGCTCGAGCAGCAGACCAACGCCGGCGGTCGCCCCCTGGTGATCGTGCATGGCGGCGGCGATGAAACACAGGCGCTGCACGATGCGCTTGGCGTCGCCTGTCACAAGGTTGACGGCCTGCGCGTCACGAGCGATGCGAGCATGCCGCTGGTCACGATGACGCTCCGCGGCGTCGTGAACACGCGCCTCGTCGCAGCGCTTCACCGTCGCGGCGTGCGCGCGATGGGCGTCAGCGGCGTGGACATGGGCGTCATGCAGGCCGAACGCCTCGACGCTGACCGATTCGGGCGCGTGGGCGGGACGCCCACCGTCGACGCCGATACGCTGCGATTCCTGCTGTCGCGCTCGAGCGTGCTCGTTGTCGCACCGGTGTGCCTAGGCGATGACGGCCACCCGGTGAACGTGAACGCCGATACGGCCGCCGAGGCGGTGGCCGCGGCTCTGGGCGCATCGAGCCTGGACTTTGTGACCGATGTGCCGGGCGTGCTCGACGACGGCGAGGTCGTGCGCCGGATCGAGCCGGCGCGCTGCATCCGGCTTGTCGAGCGCGGCGTGATTCGCGGCGGGATGCTGCCGAAGAGCGAGGCGGCGCGTCGCGCGTTGCGCGAGGGCGTCGGGCGCGTCCGCATCGGCACGATGTCATCGCTGGCGCGCGAGGAGGCGACGGAGTTCGTGGCCGCGACCTCGCACCGGATCGCGCGCGTCCGTGGAGCGCAGGAGCGGGAGGCCGGCGCGATCAGCGCACTGCTCGACCACTGCGCGCCGCGTTGCGTGCGGCGTTCGAAGGAAGAGGTTCTCCGCGCGATCGACGAGCACATCGTCGCGATCGACGACGCGGGGCGCATCATCGGCAGCGTGCAGCTTCGCGAGACGGCGGACGCCGTGGAGATTCGCGGGCTCGCCGTGGACGCCGGCGCTCGCGGCCTTGGCGTCGGCGCGGCGTTGATGGAGCGGGCGCGCGAGCGGCAGGAGCGTCGCGCGTGCGACCTGACCTGCGTTACCTGTGAGCCGTCGTTCTTCGAGCGATTCGGCTTCTCGATCGAGGCGGACGCCGATGCGCCGCCCCGTCCGGACGACGCCGATCTGACGGCCATCGACGGGGAGCGCGTGTGCATGCGCCGCCCGTGGCTGGAACTCATCGAGGCGGCCTGAGCCTCACCAGCGACTTTCTCCCGACCACTCTCTGTTCCTCTCAGCAAGAAGCAGGACACCATGACGACCCTGACGATTCCCCCGAGCACGAAGTCGACCCCCACGAAGGCGCCCGCCCCGGCGCTGGAGATCCGCCCCGCGACCGAGGCCGACAAGCACGCCGTCGTCGACATCATCCGGTCGTCGGCCGACTGGTACGAGCCCTTCGTCGAGCCCGAGGACATGGGCGAGCACCTGGTCGACAAGCGCTGGGCCGACGAGAACTTCCGCAGGCGCGAGTTCTTCGTGGGGCGCAGCGATGGCGAAAAGGTCGGCACGCTCTCGATCCAGGAGGTCGGTGAGGACTGGCTGTATCTCGGCTACGTGTACGTGCACACCGAGCATGTCGGGAAGCGTTTCGGCGGCCGTCTGCTGCGCTTTGCCGAGCGCGAGGCGCGTCGGCGCGGGCGTCGCGGGATGGTGCTGATCGCGCATCCCGAGGCGAAGTGGGCGTGCCGCGCCTACGAGAAGTTCGGCTTCGATTGCATCGGTGAGGACCGCCATGAGGTGCTCGAGTGGGAGTCCGGCTGGCTGAAGCCGTATTACGAGGAGGGCTTCCAGCTCTTCCGGTACGAGTTGGACAACTGAGCCGGCCGTGACCAGCGCCGTGAATGAGAGACCGGTGCGCGTCGGCGTGCTCGGCGCGACCGGATATTCAGCGCGC
>JBICHM010000232.1:0-4059 GCA_043101835.1 Phycisphaerales bacterium
GCGCCGGCGACGCCCGAACCGGCGGCCACACCGGCCCCGGAGGCGCCGCAGCGCCCCGTCGTCGAGCCGGCGACCGCCGCCGCGGCGGAAGACGCAAGTGCGCCGTCCGAGCCCGCTGCGCCGGAGCCCGTGGCCGAGGCGCCCGAAGCCACCGAATCCGGCGACAAGGACTCGCCGCAGGTCAACGTGCCCTCGCGTCCCACGGTCGTAAAGCCGGCCGGGCCGCAGATCGAAGACGAGAAGAAGAAGCCTGCCAAGCTTTCGGGCCCGAAGATCGTGCGCATCGAGGCGCCGGAGCGCATCGAGCCTCGCCGGCCGCGAGGCGGTCCGGGTTCGGGGCCTGGCATCCCCGGCGCCCGTGGCGGCGCCGGCGCGGGCGTGATGCGCGGCCCAGGCATGGGCCCGCCCGGCGACGACGACCGTCGCGGCGGCCCGGGCGGCGGTCGCACGCGCAACAAGCGTCGCACGACGACGAATCGGCGCGGCAAGGGCGGCGAGGGCACGGGCGGCGCCGGCGGCGGCGAGTGGAAGCCGGGCGCCTGGCGGGAGCAGGACCTCGTCGAGCGTGAGGCGCGCCTGAGCCGCGCCGGCGGCTTCCTGCGTCAGCGTCGTCGCGAGATGAAGCTGAAGCAGCAGTCCGGCGGCGAGAAGGCGACGACGGCCGCCGAGACGGGCGGCAAGGTCAGGGTGCAGGCGCCGCTGACGATCAAGGATCTCTCCGCCGCGACCGGTGTGAAGGCTTCGGAGATCGTCAAGCGTCTGTTCATGCAGGGCGTGATGGCCAGCGTGAACTCCGGCATCGAGTCGGAGAAGGCGCAGGAGATCATGCTTGAATACGACATCGAACTCGAAGTTGAGGAGCAGAAGACCGCGCAGCAGGTGGTCGAGGCCGGCTTCGAGGATCGCGAGATGATCGACGAGCGCCCGCGTGCGCCGATCGTCACGATTCTCGGCCACGTCGACCACGGCAAGACGTCGCTGCTCGACAAGATCCGCAAGGCGAACGTCGCCGAGGGCGAGGCGGGCGGCATCACGCAGGCCACGAGCGCGTTCCGCGTCGGCGTGGAGGTCGGCGGCGCCGAGAAGCAGGTCGTCTTCCTCGACACCCCGGGCCACGAGGCGTTCACCCAGATGCGCGCTCGCGGCGCCAACATCACCGACATCGTGGTGCTGGTGGTCGCGGCCGACGACGGCGTGATGCCCCAGACCATCGAGTCGATCAACCACGCGAAAGCGGCCGAGGCGAAGATCGTCGTCGCGCTCAACAAGATCGACAAGCCGGAAGCCACCGACTCGAACATCCAGCGCATCCTCGGTCAGCTCGCCGAACACGGGCTGAACCCCGTCGAGTGGGGCGGCGAGACCGAGATCATCAAGACCAGCGCCCAGAAGGGCACGGGCATCAACGACCTGCTCGAAGTGCTCGAATACCAGGCTGAACTGCTGGAGCTGAAGGCCGACTTCGGCGGCCCGGCGCGAGGCACGGTCATCGAGGCGCGCTTCGAGGGCGGTCGCGGCCCGGTCGCCAACGTGCTCGTGCAGGACGGCGGGCTCAAGGTCGGCGACTTCATCGCCTGCGGGCGCGCCTACGGGCGCGTGCGCGACATCACCGACGATCGCGGGCAGCGCCTGCAGTCGGCCGGACCGGCGACGCCGGTGCAGGTGTCGGGCCTCGACGAGCTGCCCGACGCGGGCGACAAGTTCTTCATCGTCGACTCGCTCAAGAAGGCGCAGGACGCGGCCGAGCAGCGTCGCCACGCGGAGCGCGAGCGCGAGCTGGCGCAGCCGAAGGTCACGCTCGAGTCGATGCTCGGCCAGATGAAGGCCGGCGAGGTCAAGGAACTTCGCGTCGTCATCAAGGCCGACGTGCAGGGCTCGGTGGATGTGCTGCGCAAGGCGGCCGAGGACATCCAGAACGACGAGGTGCGCGTGCGCGTGCTCCACGCCGCGGTCGGCGGCGTCACCGAGTCGGATGTCACCCTCGCGGACGCCTCACAGGCGGTCATCATCGGGTTCAATGTCATTCCGTCGTCTCGTGCGCGTCAGGATGCGGAACAGAAGAACATCCAGATCCGCTCCTACGACGTCATCTACGACATCGTGGACGACCTCAAGAAAGCTGCGGAAGGCCTGCTCGAGCCGGAGATCCGCCAGGAGGTGCTCGGACACGCGGAGGTCCGCCAGGTCTTCAAAATCTCGAAGGTGGGCGCGATCGCCGGTTGCTACGTCACCGACGGCGTCATCGAGCGCAACGCGCTCATCCGCGTCACGCGCGGCGACATCATCATCGAGAACGACCGGAAGCTCGAGCAGCTCAAGCGCTTCAAGGACGACGTTAAGGAGGTTAAGAACGGGCAGGAGTGCGGCATGAAGATCGTCGGCTACGACGACATCAAGGAGGGCGACATCCTCGAGTGCTTCAAGCGCATCGAGGTGGCTCGCACCCTCTGATTGTCCGTATGCCCCCCGTGTGTGACGCATGTTCGTGGGGATCTACCAGTTCGAACTGCTCGTTCGCTCCAGTCGCTCGCTGAAGGACAAGCGCCGCGTGGTCAAGAGCGTGAAAGACCGGCTCCACCGGGAGCACCTCGTCTCCGTCGCCGAGATCGCGGCGCTGGACCATCAGCGCCTCGCGGTGCTCGGGCTGGCGCTGGTCGGGGCCTCGGCCGCGCGGATCGACTCGGTCTTCGATCGCATTGAGTCGAAGCTGCGCGCCCTCCACGACGCCGAGCTCGGCGAGACGATGCGCCAGATCATCCGGGGCGATCAGCCGCCGATGGGCTCGGAAGTCGATCGGGAGGCGCTCTGGACGGAGGACGACCGACGCGAGGAGACCGCGCCGTGAGCCACCGGCCCAAGCAGGTCGGCGCGTCGCTGCAGCGGGCGATCCAGCAGGTGATCAGCCGCGGGCTGCAGGATCCGCGCGTGCGCGGGCTCATCACCGTCACCGAGGTCCGCGTGTCGTCGGATCTGCGCGACGCGACCGTGCTGATCAGCGTGTCGCCGGCGGAGCACGAGACGCTGACACTGCACGGCGTGAAGAGCGCCGCGAAGCACATCCGGCGTCAGGCCGGCGAGATCGTGCGCATGCGGTCGCTGCCGACGCTGCACTTCAAGATCGATCGCTCCAGCAAGGAGCACGCGGCGGTGATCGCCGCGATCAACCGCGCCGTGTCGGAGCTCCCCCAAGCCGGCGACGACGGCAACGACGACCACCCCGACGCGGTCGAGGCCGACGCACCGGCCCCCGCGACAGATGAGGACAGCGCGTGAGTTCCAGCACCCAGACCGACGCCCTGGCCGGGTTTCTCTCCTCGCTTCCGAAAGCGGACCCGGCGACGGCCACACCCATCGACGCGGGCGCGGACCCGATCGACGAGCTGGTGTGGTCGATGCTGCTGTGGGACGCGCCGCAGGCCAAGGCCGAGCGGGCGCACAAGCGCATCGTGACCACCATCGTCGATGTGAACGAACTCCGCGTCTGTATGCCCGATGAGGTCGTCGGACTGATCGGCAAGAGCTACCCGAATGTGGCGGAGCGCGCCGAACGGCTGCTGCGGACACTGCATGAGATCTACCTGCGCGAGCACGCGGTCACGCTGGGGACGCTTCGCAGCGCCCCGAAGCGGGACGCGAAGAAGTACCTCGACTCGCTCGAGGCGGCGCCGCAGTTCGTGACCGGGCGCGTGCTGCTGCTGGCGCTCGGCGCGCACGCGATCCCGCTGGATGCGCGCATGCACACCGGCCTCCGCGCCGCCGGCGCGGTCGAGGACGACGCCGACGAGGCTCGCGCCGTCTCGCTGCTCGAACGCGCGGTCAAGGCCTCCGACGCGGTGGCCGTGCATGCGTCAATGCTGCAATGGGCCGAAGGTGGGAAGGGGTCGAAGGCCAAGTCGACCGCGCGGAAGAGCAGCGGCCGAAAGAAGACGGCGAAGTCGAAGTGATCGCGCCGGCGCGGCGCGACCCAACCGGGCCCCCGAGCGTAGAAGGTCAACCGATGCCGCAGCGACGCCCATCTCGCCGACTCGACGCGACGCGGCGGAGATCGGAAGAGCACAC
>JBICHM010000233.1:0-6157 GCA_043101835.1 Phycisphaerales bacterium
TGACGCAGCGCCTCGAGCACGCGATACATCGTGATCCTGCCTTTCGTGATCCCGCCACGCCCCTGCCCCGAGCGAGATGGGGGCCACCGTAGGCCATCGACTGCCAGATTGGCAATTGTGAGCGGAATAGCCGGAACCATGCCAATGTTTGGCATGTATGGCAATGTGTGCCAATGGTTGGCACGGCCAGAGCCCGAACAGCCGGGCCGGGTGCGCGGGGGCCCGGGACGCCCCGCGGGAACGAGGAGCCTCATCATGCTGGCCAGGAAGATCTTGATGATCGTGGCCGCGAGCGTCGTCTCGCTCGCGGGCGCCCAGGCGGCGAGCGCGGACGATGTCTTCTGGAAGATCGGGACACGATTCCCGGTCGGAGACGGCGCGATCAGCGTGCACATCGGGGGCGGCGACATCCATGTTCGCCATGGCGGGCATGCGCGCCACCGGTGTTCGTCGCGTTGTGCGCATTACCGGCGCGGGCACCGGTGCGATTCGCGCTGCGACCACTGGGACCGGCGCGATCGCCGGCGCGGGCCGACTTGGCGTGGCCACCGTTGCGATCGCACCTGTGGCCACTGGGATCGCGGGCGTCAGCATCGCGGCCCGCGATGGAATGACCGGCGCAGCCGGCGCTGGGATCGTGATTGCGACGACCGTCGCGGGCGCGATCGCCGGAGGAGCCGCGGACGCGGCCACCGCCGGCGCTGACGCGCATCGGCCCACGAGACGACCCCTCATGCCCGCCCGCCCGCGCGATGGCTTCGGCCTCGCGCGGGCGGGTTCTTGTCCTCGCGCCCCGCACAGGCAGGTGCGGCGGGCGCGGGGCCGAGTTCGGAGAATTCGCTGCCCTTCGAATTGCTGCCCCGCTATATAGGGTTCTCTGCATCACCCCGGCGACGCGAGGAGGCGGCGATGGACATCCCGACACACAAGGACTGGATCGCGCGGACGAAGGTCACCCTTCGCAAGCGCAGCCCGCAGCTCGAAGCGATCGACGAAGCGATCCTCGCGTACGAGAAAGCGCCGTCCGCGGCGAACAAGAAGGCGATCAAGCGCGCCTTCGCGCGCTGGCGCTTCGAGAAGTCCCTGGCCGGCGACGACTGGCGCAAGAGCATCCGCAATCAGAAGCGCGCCGTCACGGACCTCGCCCGTGCGCTGCAGGACATCGATGGGCGCCGCCTCTCGCAGCTCGAGCGCGAGGCGATGGAGTGGGTCGCCGTGCAGCAGGCGCGGGAGCTGGAGACCATCTTCAGCGTCCACAACACCCTGCAGTGGAAGCCCTCAACCCTGATGGGCATGCTGACGACGGCGCAGTCCAGCTGGCAGCAGTTCCGCAACGGCGCGCCGATGGCGATCGACGCCGCGAAACAGGCCAAGAGCGGCTACAAGACCGCCAAGAGCATCCACACGGGGGTCGACCGGATCCGCGATATGGGCAAGGCCGCGTCGAACGCCAAGGTCGGCGGCGACATGGTCACGAAGTACAACAAGCTCCGCGAGCTCATCAAGGAGATGTGCCCGGGCGTGGAGCCCAACAAGGTCTTCACCGCGCTGGGCCTCGGGCATCCCGAGCAGTTCATCAAGGACATCGCGCCCTTCGTCGGCGCGATCTCTTCGGGCTTCGCCGCCACGAAGGCATGGATCGACGTGGCGCGAGCCGCGTACCGGAAGCACGCGTCCGAGGCGGCGGGCTGGACGATCGCCGCGGGCGATCCTGAGGCGGCGCTGCAGGCGCTGATCGAGATGATCGCGCGCGAGCGCAACTCGCTGGCGCGCCAGGCGGGTGTGAAGACGGGCGCCTTCGGCGGGAAGCTGGCCGGCGGGTTCCTCGACGCCGGCGTCGTGTCGGGCCCGGTCGTCGGCGCGCTCGAGACGCTGGCGATGACCCTCAACACGATCTACGAGTACGTCTGCGACCATCGCGAGATGCAGGCCGCGAAGATCCCGCTCGAAGCGAAGGCGTACGACTTCCGTCTCTTCGAGTACTGCCCGCTGCTGGGCTGCTACTTCCTGGTGGTGGTGGATCATTCGACGATCATCAACTTCGCCGTCGGGGAGTGGGGCACCGACAACTGGATGTTCGACGTCGAGCGGATGATGAAGAAGATCGAGCCGCTGCTCGAACAGTCGCAGAAGTACATCCACGCCAGCCGCCTCGAGGTCCCGAGCCTGCGCAACTACAAGGGCGTGGTGCAGGAGGGGTACAGCGTCAAGACCGGCCTCGCGAAGGTCGCCGCCACGCCCGGGCACGTGGTCGATGTCATCGCCGAGCGCGTCGACAACTGGGTCGAGAAGCCCGTGAAGCCGAAGAAGCCGATCGTCGACAAGTCGCGGATCTACGGCGTCTACGGCGTCGGCGGCGAGCACGGCATGGTGTCGATGGGAGTGAAGCCGGCCGCGTCGTGACGACGCGCCGCCGGGGCGCTCAGCCCAGCCACTTGAACGCCTTGCCCCACGACTCGCGCGCTGCGCGCTCGATGCGCTCGATCTCGCCGGCGTCCACCGCGTCCAGATCGCGCTCTTCGTTCGGGTTGTAGTGGAAGGCGTAGAGGCGGGCGGCGAACTCCTCGAAGGGGAGGCTGCTCTCGCCCTCGCGCTCGCCGTGCTCGCGGATGGACGGCTTCACGCCGTAGCCCCAATCCTGGCGCCCCTCGTTGTTTGGGTTGAAGAAGTAGGCGCGAAGGCGCCCGTCGGCGTCCTCGTTGACGCGAAGCAGGCTGACCGCGTGCGGCCCGAGGTAGGCGCCGTGGCTGCTGGTGATGCACAGCCCGACCGGGTTGGGGTACATGCGCTGGTGCCCGCCGTTGTGCGCAGGGTGGTGGGTGACGAAGAAGCGGCGCTGGAAATCGGCGTAGTTCGCGACGGTGGTCTGGGCGATATCCATGAAGACCGACGCGAAGCCGGTTGGCACCCAGCGTCCGTAGAGCGCGGGATTGACCCACTTGTGGCCGTCCTCGGCGCGGAGCACGACACGCTTCATCATCTCGTCGTACATGCGGTCGAGATGCGGGACGAGCACGATCGAGACGGGGTCGAGCTCGAGGTCGAGCTTCGGCGCGAGACCGCCGGTGAGGACATCCGAGCGGATCGTTGCGCCCTCGAAAGCCATCTCGATGAGGCCGTCGCGCGCGGCGGAGATGATCAGCGACAGCAGGTAGCCCGGCGCGTGCTCAGACCACAGGCTGATTGCGCGCGCCGCCTGACACGTCGGGTTGCGTCCCTGCCCGACGCCCAGCGGCTGGCCGAGCACGCTGAGGACGCCCGCGGCGAGCACCGCGTTCGGCGAGATCGACTCGCGCCGATCCCGGCGCGCCAGCAGGTTCGCGCCCACTTCCTCACGGATGTCGAGACGCACGATGCGCCGGAGGCCGGTCTCGACATCCTGACGCGAGAGCAGGCTTCGCTCGAGGCAGCGCGCGAGGCCGTAGACCGCCTGCGCCGTCGCCGGGCGGATGGCGGCGCCGATGACACCGGCGACCAGCTCGTGGTGCCGGTTCAGTTCGGCGCGTCCGGCGTCGTTGAGGTCGAGCGCTCGGGCGAGCAGGTCCGGCATGTCGGTCCGCACGTGGCGCAGGAAGACCGCGTGCTGCGGGCAAATGAGCCCGGTGTCGCGCATGGAGCGCCGGAATCCGTCGGCCTCGCGCCCGAGCGCCGCGGCGCCGGCGTCGCGCAGCGCGCGCCGATAGGCGGTCGGGCCGGCGTCGGCCGACATCGTCGTCGGGCCGTGCACGGCGCGGAGGAAGACGTCGAGCCGATCCCGGACCTCGTCGCCGGGGTCGGCCCCCGGATCGTGCTCCGGGATGCGCCCGGCGATCTCGAGGTGGCGCAGGATGCGCTCGGTCATGATCGGGCGCTGCGCCGCGATCTGCTCGATCTCGCGGACGACCTCCCAGCGGAGCGATCCGAGTCCGAGGTCCTCGGCGAGCACGCGGAAGAGGCGGATCGCGCTGTCGCGGTGCGGACCGCCCTCGATGCGCTCCACCTCGCCGTCGCCCGGAAAGATGAACTCGAGATTGAGGGCCATGACCTCATCAAGAAACCGGCGTGCCTCGTCGGCCTCAAGCGCGCGCGATATCGACCGCTCGAGCGCGATCGCGAGGATGCGCAGCTCGCTGAGCGTCTCGACGACGCGCTCGACGCCGGGCGCCTTGAGCCCCCCTTCCACCAGCGGCGGCAGCAGGCGGTCGGGGTGCGCCCACGGCCCGCCGGTGAAGACGCCCGCATCGTCGAAACGGTGCGCTCTCTCGGCGAGCGCGCGCATGCCGCGGTCCGAATGCATCAGCGTCTCGGCGACCTGAAAGCACTCGTTCTGGCGGAGCGGCCGACCGACCGCCGTGGACTCAGCGAGCGCCTCGAGCGCGCGATCGAACCGTTCGATCTGCCTGTCGATGGCGTCCGGTCCGGCGGCGTTCACCGAACAGACTTCGGCGTGTTCACTCACGCGCTCTGCTCCTGGAGCGATTCGGCGTCGTCGGAGGCATAGAAGGACTGGTGCTCGTAGTGATCGAGGAGGCGACGCATCTCGTCGGGGTCGTCGCCGCGGAAGTAGACCGTGCCGTAGTGATCGCCGAAGGCCACGCGCTCGGAGACCTTCGGGTTGATCGGCACATACAGGTTGTGGCGCTCGTAGTAATCCTCTTCGAGCAGGCCGTCGGGCAGGTTGACGCGCGTGACGACCTTCTCCTTCGGGTAGACCATCAGGCACCCGGCGTAGGCGTCGTGCTCGCGCTCGTTGGGGAAGAAGGCGTCGAGCTCCTCATCGGTCGTGGCCGGGTCGGCGCACAGCGCGAATGCCGTGAACGGGTTGAAGCCGTACGCCTTCTCGATGAGCTCAAAGATGTGCCCGCCGGGCACGCGCGCCGCGACCTCGCCGAAGGAGATCTTGTCGTCGGCGGTGATAAAGAACTCGGGGTGAATCATGCCGTACTCGATGTCGAAGGCGTCGATGAGGTCGCGCACCGCCTTCTCGATCGCGGAGCGTCGCCCTTCGAGCGTCGGACCGCAGGGCACGAAGTTCGAGTAGCCGAGGTGGACATACTCGGTGATGTTGAGGAACCGGATCTTCCGGTTGTGGATGAAGACCTCGCAGGAAAACTCCTGGCCGTCGAGGTGGCTCTCGAGGAGGCAGGGGAAATCCTCATCGGTGAGGGTGGCGACATCCTCCTCGCCGCGGATCATGCGGTGGCCCTTGCAGCCGGCGGCCGAGAGGGGCTTGAGGTGCACCGGGCTGGCGGCGTCGCCCTCGATCTTCGCCAGCGCCTTGTTGACGCGCCGGAAGAAGCGATCGACATCGGTCTTGTCCTCGGCCTCCTCGAAGACGCCGACGCGGACGCCGTTCATCTGGGCGCGACGCTTCATCATCGCCTTGTCGCGGAAGAGGAGGTACCGGGTGAAGAGGCGCGGGTCGTTGCGGAACTTCCCGTTGAGTGCGCCGGCCCACTCGACGCACTCCTCGAACAGCGGCACCGCCAGGCCGACGCCCATCTTGGCCAGATTCTCCGCCAGTTCGTTGGACTGGTCGTTGAACCTGTCGAAATCCCACACCACGTATTCGAGCCCGTGCTCCTCCATGTAGGTGTCGAACCCGGGGGGCACGACGCCGACGAAGGGTCGCCCGGCCTGCTCCATCGCCTCGAAGGCGGGGATGCAGAAGCCGAGCAGGGCGGTCTTGGTGGGGTTGGCGCTGGCGGGGGTGGTCACTGGTGGGCCTCCTTCCGGTGCTCCTCCGAGGCCGCCGCGTGGTGCAGAGGCTCAGGAGGCGATCGGTGGGCGTCGCCCGACGCGCGAATGATGCGCGCGCCGGCGTCAGCCCCGGTTGCAGGCACCCTAGCGCGGCGACGGGCGGACTTCTTCGGGCGCGCCGAGGCGCTTTCTCGCGTTTGCGATCGGTGGCGCCCGGCCTCGCGCGCTCGCGCCTTGGGTGTGGACCGATGAAGTATGCTCTGGGCCGGCGCGGCTGGGCGCGGGGCCCCAAAAGGGCGTTTCCTGCGATGATGCCGCAACATGGACCGACGCTTGGGAGTATGGAGTCGTCGATGGACGCCAGGCGTGTGGCGGAGATCGCGGACGAGGTGCGCGGGCTGACCGGGTCAGCCCGGAAGACGCGCCTCGAGATCGCCTGCGCCGGCGACACCGCACTGCGCGACGCCGTAGAGCGGAA
>JBICHM010000234.1:0-5521 GCA_043101835.1 Phycisphaerales bacterium
CATCACCGGCCCCGAGGGCCAGTACGAGATCAGCACCATCAAGCCCGCCGTCTACCCCAGCCGCACCGAGCCGGCGCATGTGCACCTCACCTACGCCACCGAGCAGGACCGGCAGGGGCGCTGGACGGATGAAGACTGGTGGAACTCCACGCTCTTCGAGGGCGATGCGCTCATCCGCGCGCGCGACCGCCCCGGCGCAGGACGCTTCGCGAATGTCGTCACGCTGACGCCCAACGAGCAGGGCGTCCTCGTCGGCGAGCGCGACCTCAGGATCGGCACGCGCTAGCGACCTAGGCTTCCATCCGGCACCACCGCCGGCGTGGGAGGGCCGCACATGCGCACCATCACCGCCGCGCACGCGCAACTCGCGCTGCCATTCGCGGCGTTCGCCGCGCTCCTCGTCATGGCGACCGCGCTGCTCCCGCGCCTCGCGTCGGACATGCAGCGCGCCTTCGCCGCGGGCCTCGCGCTCGACTTCACCATCCTCGTGCCCGCGCTCGTCTACCTGTGCCTCGTCCGCGCGAAGCGGCTGCCGCTGATCGGCGTTGTGCCTGCGTTCATCATCGGCCTCGTCGTTGCAACCATCACCGCCGGCCCGCACGCGCCGCGCGTCATCGATGCGCTGCACCTGGTCGCGCTGCCCGTCGAACTGGCCGTCGTCGCCGTCATTCTGCTCACTGCGCGCCGACTCGCAAAGTCCGCGGCGTCCGGCGAGGGCGACTTCCCGACACGCTTCCGCGCCGCCGCCCGCCAGGCCCTCGGCGCCCGCATCCCGGCCGACATCCTGACCACCGAAGTCGCCACGCTCCGCTACGCCCTCGGGCCGGCCCCGAAGCCAGCCGCGTCAGGCAGGGGGTTCACACTCCACCGGCGGACCGCCGCGACGACCCTGATGGTCGGCCTGTCCATCGCCGTGGCCGTCGAGACGCTCGCCCTGCACCTGTTCATCGCCCGCTGGAGCCACGGCGCGGCCTGGGTCCTCACCGGCCTGAGCGTCTACGCCATGGTCTGGCTGCTGGGCGACTTCCGGGCCCTCCGGGCCCGGCGCGTCACCATCGACGGCGACCACCTGCGCCTGCGCATCGGCCTCCGCTGGGAGGCGGACATCCCGCTCGCGGCCATTGAACACGCCGAGCGGGCCACGCGCCAACTCGGCGACCCGAAGCGCGACGGCGAACTCGTCTGCGCCGTCGCCGGCGCCACCAGCGTCCGCATCGTCCTGCGCGAGCCCGTCACCGTCCGCGCCGCCTACGCCATCCAGCGACAGGCCGCGAGCATCGTCACGCACCTCGATGAGCCCGACGCCTTCCTCGAGGCCCTGACCGCCGCCCGGACCCCCTGAGCCGGATCAGCCCCCTGCCCCGGGGCCGATAATGCATGTTATGTAAAACGGGATGGGGCCCAGGCGCCCTCCAGGGCCGATCCCGCCGCCATCCGTGTGTGCCACCGCTCGCCGCCGCTCCGGGCGGCGCAGCGATGCGGTCGTCGGCTTAGTGCGCCTTGGTGAGGCGTCGCGCCTCTACTCCACCCGCCCAACGCCTGGCGTCAAGAGTCAGCCTATCGATCCCCTCTGGGCAATACAGCATCTGCCAGAATGTCCTTGCCGTCGTTGGAAACGCTGCCAATGCCTATTCCCCAGCTCTCAGAAGTCATCGAAGCCGCGCGCTCTATGACGATTGGGGCAGTGGGTGCTGATGCCGAGATGCCTGAGTATTCGAGTGGTAATGCTCGAACGGCATCGACCAAACTCGCGGCATATCCACCAAGCTCAGCTCGCTCTCTCTCGGACAACGCCTGCCAATCTGCGGACGGTACCCATATCACGGCAAGTGGCTGGTTGGACAGGGCGCCCCAGAGCGAGGCGCGGCGGTACGAGGCGTCAATTAGTGGATGTCTGTCCAGAATTGCGCTATGTAGCGCCCTGCCTGCCTCAACTTGTTCCACTGAGAATGAAGGAGCCAAAGGCTCGGGTGATTGTTCAGTGGCGGGCTGAAGGATGTCGTCCGAGGACTCGGAAAGTATGACATCATTGATTTGCTCGCGCGCAAATCGCGTGTAGTCATTGTCCTGTCCATTGGTGTTCAAGTACTCAAAGGCCAGCATATGCAAGTCGCCAATGGCGACTCGCTCCGCGAGACTAAAGTCCCTTGCATTCTGCTTGGATTCAACTGACCTCAGCCAAGAATTATATGGTCCTCCGGCGCCGAATCCGAATTGATGGAATTTGGAGTCAAGTCTAAATCGATCGAGTTCGACTAGCTTCGACTTGAGGAACTGTCTGCCTGCATCAGTGTGGGCCGGAGTGTCCTCGCGGGGTGACAGGTCATCGCTCTCTGGATCCAAGGGAAGTCGATGGCCGCCATCAGGAGACCTGTTGTTGACGGGTGGTGATGATTGAGAACTCGAATACAGTGGGCTTCCTGCCCAAATGACGAAGGCGATGGCGATGATCGTCATGGCTAAGCAGCCCGATGCGGAATTCCGTTGTGCTCGTTTTGGATCCCCGCAAGACGGGCAAGCTTTTGCTCTGCTGCTGACTTTGTTTCCACATTCTTTGCACTTGCGTAATGCCATCGTTTGTCTCTTCGCCTATTCTGTCGCCGCCAGAATCTGCATCTGAGTCGACTGGCGTTCTCTTAGATCGATCCGAGCGCTGGGCGGATGGTATGTGGATGCGCCTGGGCGTCAATACCACCCCCCAGCCGCGTCAACGGGTGGGAGCGCTAGCGATAGGACTCGAACCTGCGACATTCTCGTCCCGAACGAGACGCGCTACTGGGGCCGATTTAGCGCCCTACACTGCAGCGCCGCCCAAAGCCGCGGTGAGCAGTGGCACACTCGCAGTCAGGGCGTCCCCACCAACCCTCACCCCCGCGCCAACGCCACACACACCCCAGCCGGATCCCGGATCACCGCAGTGGCGCCCGCGCCCGTTGGCGGCGCCTTGATGATCGAGCCACCCTCCGCCTGCACGCGTCGGAGGCTCTCGTCGAGGTCGCCGACGGGCAGGTACAGCAGCCAGACGGGCGGCAGGCCCGCGTTCACGCCGCGTGCGTGGCAGATGCCCGCTGCGGGGTGTCCGTCGGCGCCGTGCATGCAGTAATCGGCGTACCGCTCGCCGCCGTCCTCGAGCGCGGCGTCCTGCGCCGACCACCCGATGACCTCGCAGTAGAAATCGCGCATCGCCGACGCATCGGGGACCGTCAGGTCGAGCCACGCGATGCAGCCCGTGCTCGCCGATGGATCCCCCTCACCCGCCGGAATCTGGTCCGGCGTGACGACGGGAATCAGCCCGAAGCCGGCGCCGCTGGGGTCGAGCAGCACCGCCCACTGGCTCGCGCCGCTGTCGTCCTTGCCGTGCATCAGTTCGCGCCCGCCGAGCGCGACCGCGCGCGCTGCGCTCTGCGCGACATCCGCCACCTGGATGTGCGGCATCCACTGCATCGGCAGCTCGGCATACGCCGGGCTCTGCGCACCGATGCCGATGACCGGCACGCCGCGGCTGTTCATGAGGTCGTCACGCCAGAGCGGGCGCTCGCCGGTCGTGAGGACGCGCGCGTAGAAGCGCACGACGCGGTCGTGCTCGGGCACGGCGATGTCAGCGCTCATGACGCCGCCGACACGGGGTGCGAATGGGTCAGCCATCATCGTCCTCGATTGCGGCGTGTCGATTGGATCCGTCGTCGCGAGGGTACCACGGGCATCGCGAACTCCGAAGGCGAGAGCGGGAATCGCCATGAAACCGGCCCCCGCGCCCCGGCGAAATCGACAGCATGACACGCCGCCCCCGTCGCCTCGTGATCGCCACTGCCCTCTTCGTCGCGGCCGTTCTCGGCGCCGTGGTGTTCACCGGCTGCTCGACCACCTACGACCGGCGCAACCCCGTCGGCGAGCGGTTCCCGAGCGTCGTCGGGCAGAGCCTCGAGAAGGAGACCGTCGCCCTGCCGGAGGACCTCGCCGGCGAGCCCGCCGTCATCCTCGTCGGCTACCGCCAGCGGACGCAGTTCGACATCGACCGCTGGCTGCTCGGCCTGCTCCAGGCGGATGTCCGCGCGCAGCTGCTCGAAGTCCCCACCATCCCCGGCCTCGCGCCGACGTTCGCCAGCGGCTGGATCGACGACGGCATGCGCTCCGGCATCCCGCGCGAGGACTGGGGCGCCGTCGTCACGCTCTACGGCAAGCGCGCGACGCCCGTCGCGAAGTTCACCGGCAACGACCGGGGGCGCCTGGCGCGCATCCTCGTGCTCGACAGCGCCGGCGAGGTCGTCTGGTTCGACGACGAGGGCTACTCACCCCGCAAGGCGCTCGAGATCAAGTCGCTGACGGATCGGCTGGCGGAGCGCTGAGGCTCAGAACTCCCACCCCAGCCCGACAAAGAAGCGCACATCGACGGAATCCGGCACGACGCCCGCGCTGTCGGGCGTCGGTTCGTTGATGCGGTCCCAGATAATGCCCACATCGAGGTCGAGGTCGCCGTACACCTCCACCTCCACGCGGAAGTCGGCGCGGAAGTTGTACGCGTTGGTGTCGGGCATCGGCACGGTGATCGTGTAGTCGAAGCGCACGTCCACCTTTTGTGAGGCCTCCCACTCGAGGCCCGTGTTCAGGAGGAACGCCGCGGTGTCGTCGCGCCGGCTCCGCCCCGGGGGCGCCTCGTCGAACTCGGTGAACTGCCAGCCTGCGCCCCCGCCCGCCGTCCACTCGAAATCGGCTGTGTCGACGATGTCGTACCCCAGGCCCGCGCTCGGCGTAAGCCGGTAGTCGATGTTGCTGAACTCGTCGCGGTACGCCTCGAACCGGATCGGGTTCAGGTACAGCCGGCGCGTGAGGTACACGTTGTGGTTCGCCACCGCACGGTGGTTGTTGGCGACCTTGTCATCATCGACGACGCTCACAACACCGTCGTACTGCAGCGTGAAGCGCGAGCGCGCATCGCGCCGCTGCAGGCGCAGCGATGAGGTGAAGTCGTCCTGATCTACGTTCCCGCGCCGGATCGTCGCCCCGAGCGTGATCTTGCCCGACCACAGGTTCCGCCAGGTCAGCTGCCCCGGCACGATCGATCGAACCTCGTCTCGCGGGTACCCCGTCTCGCCGTCGTCGTTGATGACGACCACTTCGTCCCCCTCGATGCGCAGGCGCCCCTGCACGGTCGAGCGGTCGCGCAGCAGCACCGTGTTCGTGCGCGTCGAGTACAGCGCGTGCACATCCGCCCAGTCGAGGCGCAGCTCGTCGAGCTCGTCGCTCTCGAAAGCGAAGTCGTCGTCCTGGAGATCGGTGATCTCCCCCTTCAGCCACTCGCCGCTGTTCAGCTGGATCCAGTCGTCCTCGCCGCTCATCGGCGTCGGCGGCTGCAGCGACAGCACACCCCGCGCATCGCCCGATGCCGGAGCGGGAGCGATCGCGACGCACGCGATCGCCGTGGCAACGCTCTGAATCGCGTTCCGCATCGCGGGGCGACCCTACAGAGGCCGTCGAGGCATCGCCACCACCCCCTGTCGCTGGCCTGACCCCCCTGCCCGGT
>JBICHM010000235.1:0-16314 GCA_043101835.1 Phycisphaerales bacterium
AGACCAGACACGCGCTGCTGGTCGGTGCCATCCTCCACGTCCTCTATGCCGAGAAGGATAAGACGCTCGCCGGCGTCGCCGCCTTCCTCTCCGATCCGAAACGCCCGATCGAGGCGACCCTCGCGGCCATGATGCGCACGCCGCATCTGGGCGACCGACCGCACCCGGTGGTCGCGCAGGCGGCGCGCGAACTTCTGAACAAGTCCGAAAACGAACGCTCGGGCGTGCTCTCGACCGCGATGAGTTTCTTGGGACTCTACCGCGACCCCGTCGTCGCGAAGGTTACCAGCCGCTGCGAGTGGCGGATCGACGATCTCGTTTCCGGCGACCGACCCTCGACGCTCTACCTCGTGGTGCCGCCATCGGACATCTCGCGGACCAAGCCTCTCGTCCGGCTGGTGCTCAACCAGATCGGGCGCCGTCTGACAGAGGAGCTCAAAGCGAAGGGTCGGCGTCACCGGCTGCTTCTCATGCTCGACGAGTTCCCCGCGCTCGGCAGGCTCGATTTCTTCGAGAGCCAGCTCGCCTTCATGGCGGGCTATGGGCTGAAGGCGTTCCTGATCGCGCAGTCCCTCAACCAGATCGAGAAGGCCTATGGCCAGAACAACGCCATCCTCGACAACTGCCATGTCCGCGTCGCCTTCGCGACCAATGACGAGCGCACGGCCAAGCGCGTCTCGGACGCGCTCGGAACGGCGACCGAGATGCGGGCCATGAAGAACTATGCGGGGCACAGGCTTAGCCCTTGGCTCGGCCATCTCATGGTTTCCCGGCAGGAGACCGCGCGCCCGCTGCTCACCCCCGGCGAAATGATGCAGCTGCCGCCGTCCGACGAGATCGTGCTGGTCTCCGGCGCGCCGCCGGTGCGCGCGAAGAGGGCGCGGTATTATGAGGACCGACAGTTCAAGGCGCGGATTATCGCGCCGCCGTCACCTTCCTCTGAGACACCAGGCTCCAACGCTCAGTCCACCGACGATTGGAGCGGGCGTCCGCCGATCGCCGCGCCGCCACCAGCGAAGAAGAAACGCGCGGGCAGCGACGAGGACAGCGATGGCGGCGTGCGCCGCGAGCCCACGCTGCCCGAACACGAGGCAATCGCGCCCGAGACCGCGCCTGTCCGGGCGGAGTTCGCGGGCCTCGACGACGAGCCCGACGACGACGCACAGCGCGCACGGGCGATGCAAGACAGGTTCCGAGGGGTCGCGCGCCAGGCTTCGCTCGATCCCGATGACCGGATCGAGCTCTGAGCGATGGCCGGGAGAGGAAAAAGAATGAGAAAAGATCGTCTCAACGTCTATTTCGACGCCGCGCTTTCGGCCGAGCTGGAGGCGCTTGCCGCGCGCCGCAAGGTCTCGAAATCGCAGATCGTCGAAGCCGCGCTCGCCGCGTTTCTCTCGCCCGACGGCGCCGACCAGCGAGAGGCAGCGATCGTCCGCAGGCTCGACAGGCTTACCCGTGCGGTGGAACGGCTAGAGCGCGATGTCACCATCGGCAACGAGGCGGTCGCGCTGTTCGTAAAGTTCTGGCTGAGCACCACACCGCCGCTGCCCGACACGATGCGCGAGGCAGCGCAGGCGAGCGGGCGCGAGCGCTATGAAGGGTTCGTCGAGACGCTCGCCCGGAGGCTCGCGAAGGGAGGGACGCTGGCGAAGGAAGTCTCGGAGGAGCGTGGTAGTTGAGCCTCTATACGCGCCCACTTACCGCTCTTTGTCGCGGCGAAGGTCCGCTTGGAGCCCAAAGCTGGCAGTCGATATTGCATGTTTGTAGTCTACATGCTTTGTTGAAAATCAACGTCATAGCCGGGGTGGGGGCGAAATGCTGATTGCTCATCTTTCCGACCCCCATCTGAGGCAGAAGGGACATCTCTATCAGGGATTGGTCGATTCCAATGTGATGTTCGATCTCGCGATACGGACGCTTTCGGCACTTAGGCCTGCGCCCGATATCGTGATCATAGGCGGCGATCTGGTCGACGAGGGGACGGAGGCTGAATATGAAACCGTCCGGGTCGCCCTAAGAAGATTACGCCAGCCGGTCTATGCGATCCCCGGAAATCATGATGAGCGAGAAGGCTTCCGGCGGTGCTTTCGAGGCGCAGATTACATCGCCGCTTCCGGCCCACTGCACTTCGACACCAGGGATCGGTGGCCCATTTGGGTAATCGGTTTCGATGTGACGGTGCCCGGTCGGCATCACGGGGATATCGGGGACGAAGCGCTCGACTGGCTTCGATACCGACTGATCGAACACCCGGACCGGCCGACTATCCTGCTGATGCATCAGCCCCCGATCAACAGTGGGATTGCCTATATCGACGCATACAAATGCTTGCGGGGCGAGCGACTTTCCGAGCTGCTGCGGCAACACCGGAATGTCGAGCGCGTTCTCTGCGGGCATATTCATCGCTTCATGCAGGCAAGCTTTGGGGGAACCGTGCTGATGACTGCACCAAGCACCGCAACCTCAATCGCGCTCCGTTTGACGGAAGACGCCGAGCCTGCATCATTCATCGAACCACCAGCATTCCTGCTGCACTATTGGCGCCCCGGACAAGAGTTGCTCACCCATTGGGTTCCGGTCGGGGGTTTTCCGGGGCCGCTTCCATTCTTTTGAACGACCGCTATGTCCGCACAGCAGACCTCTGACCCGGTCGCCTAGGATCGCCCCGAACCTTTCGCCTGCCTTCACGCGCCGCCACACTACTACTCCAACACCACTGTTGCTGAAGCGCCGATAACGGTCTTCTTGATCGACCCCGTAACCAGATGCGGGGCCGCCAGTGACCGTCCACACTCTCAAATCAGAAGCGATCGAGCGCGGCTCCCGCATGCTCCGGACGGCGCTTGGGCCGGATGTCTCCGCCTGGCTCGCGGACCCGGGTGTCATCGAGGTGATGCTCAATCCCGACGGTCGGCTCTGGATCGACCGGCTCGGTGACGGGCTCTCGGATACGGGCGAGCGGCTCTCGGCGGCGGACGGCGAGCGGATCGTCCGCCTCGTCGCGCACCATGTCGGGGCCGAGGTCCATGCGGGATCTCCGCGCGTTTCGGCCGAGCTGCCCGGGACGGGGGAGCGGTTCGAGGGGCTGCTGCCGCCGGTCGTCGCCGCGCCCGCCTTCGCGATCCGCAAGCCCGCCGTCGCCGTGTTCACGCTCGCCGACTACGTCGCCGCCGGGATCATGGATGACAGCGCGGCCGAGGCGCTACGCGAAGCCGTCGCATCCCGCGCCAACATCCTCGTCGCCGGCGGAACCTCGACCGGCAAGACCACGCTCACCAACGCGCTCCTCGCCGAGGTGGCGAAGACCTCTGACCGCGTCGTCCTGATCGAGGACACGCGCGAGCTGCAATGCCTGACCCCCAACCTCGTGGCGCTGCGCACCAAGGACGGTGTCGCGACGCTTTCTGATCTCGTGCGCTCCTCGCTGCGCCTCCGCCCCGACCGCATCCCGATCGGCGAGGTACGGGGCGTGGAGGCCCTCGATCTCCTCAAGGCCTGGGGCACGGGCCATCCCGGCGGGATCGGGACGATCCATGCGGGCACCGCCCTCGGCGCGCTCCGCCGCCTCGAACAGCTCATCCAGGAAGCCGTCGTCACCGTCCCGCGCGCGCTGATCGCCGAGACCATCGACATGATCGCCGTGCTTGCCGGTCGCGGGACCGATCGCCGCCTCGCCGAGCTCGCCCGCGTCACCGACCTCGATGACGCCGGCGATTACGCAATCGAACCTCTCCTCAGCCACCCGAAAGGACACGACAAGTGACCCGATCCACGACCCTCTATCCCCGCTGGCCCTACTATGTGAGTGCCCTGGCGCTCGGCCTCCTGCTCGCCGCCGATCCGGCTCACGCCGCCGGGTCTGGCATGCCCTGGGAAGCGCCGCTTCAGTCGATCCTGGAATCGATCGAAGGGCCGGTCGCCAAGATCGTCGCGGTGATCATCATCATTATCACCGGTCTCACGCTCGCTTTTGGCGACACGAGTGGCGGCTTCCGCCGGCTGGTGCAGATCGTCTTCGGCCTCTCGATCGCCTTCGCCGCGTCGAGCTTCTTCCTGTCCTTCTTCTCCTTCGGCGGCGGGGCGCTGGTGTGATGGACGGGTCCGGCATCCCCGGCTTCACCGCGCCGGTGCATCGCGCGCTGACCGAACCGATCCTGCTGGGCGGAGCCCCGCGCACCTGGGCGATCGCCAACGGCACGCTCGCCGCCGCGGTCGGTCTCGGCCTCCGGCTCTGGGTGGTCGGGCTCGTGGTCTGGCTGGTCGGCCACCTGCTGGCGGTCTGGGCGGCGAAGCGCGACGCGCAGATCGTCGATGTCGCGCGGCGGCATCTGCGCTTCCCGACCTGGTTCGGAGTCTGAGCCGATGATGCGCCTCGCCGAATACCGCTCGAAGGTCTCGCTCCTCGCCGACTTCCTGCCCTGGGCTGCGCTGGTGGGCGAAGGCGTCGTCCTCAACAAGGACGGCAGCCTGCAGCGCTCGGCGCGGTTTCGCGGCCCCGATCTCGACTCCTCGACACCCGCCGAACTGGTCGCGACCGCTGGACGGCTCAATGGCGCGCTCCGGCGGCTGGGTTCGGGTTGGGCGGTGTTCGTCGAGGCGCAGCGCGTGCCGACGCGCGACTACCCACTCTCGCACTTCCCCGATCCGGTCTCGGCGCTGGTCGATGCGGAGCGCCGCGCGCAGTTCGAGGAGGCTTCGAGCCACTTTGAGAGCCGCTACTATCTCACGCTCGCCTGGATGCCGCCCGCCGACGAGGCGAGCCGCGCAGGCAAGTGGCTCTATGAGGATGCGCCGGAGAAAGGCGCGAACCCGCGCGAGCACCTCGCAAGCTTCACCTCGCGCAGCGAGCGGCTGCTCGACCTTCTTGAAGGGCTCATGCCCGAGGCCGAGTGGCTCTCCGACGAAGACACGCTGACCTATCTGCATTCGACGGTGTCGACCCGGGCGCAGCGCGTGCGCGTTCCCGAGACACCGATGCATCTCGACGCGCTATTAGCCGACGAGCCGCTGGTCGGCGGGCTGGCACCAAGCCTCGGGGACGCGCATCTCCGCACACTCTCCATCATCGGCTTCCCGACTGCGACCTGGCCCGGCCTGCTCGACGAGCTGAACGGCCTCGCCTTCGAGTATCGCTGGGCGACCCGCGCCATCTGCCTCGACAAGACCGATGCGACCAAGCTCTTCGGCCGCATCCGCCGTCAGTGGTTCGCCAAGAGGAAGTCTGTCGCCGCGATCCTCAAGGAGGTGATGACCAACGAGGCCTCAACGCTCCTCGACAGCGACGCCGCCAACAAGGCGCTCGATGCCGACGAGGCGCTGCAGGAGCTCGGGTCGGACCTCGTGGGCGCAGCCTATGTCACCGCCACGATCACCGTTTGGGATACGGACCAACGCACGGCCGAGGCCAAACTCAAGGCCGCCGAGAAGGTCGTCCAGGGTCGCGACTTCACCTGCATCCCGGAAACGCTGAACGCGCTCGAGGCCTGGCTGGGTTCGCTCCCCGGACACCTTTACGCCAATGTCCGCCAGCCACCTGTCTCGACGCTCAACCTCGCGCACATGATCCCGATCTCGGCGGTCTGGGCCGGGCCGGCAAGGAACGATCATCTCGGTGGCCCGCCGCTCTTCTACGCCGAAACCGAGGGTTCGACCCCGTTCCGGTTCTCGACCCATGTCGGTGATGTCGGCCACACGCTCGTCGTCGGACCGACCGGCGCGGGCAAGTCGGTGCTCCTCGCCCTGATGGCGCTGCAGTTCCGCCGCTATGCGGGCGCGCAGGTCTTCGCCTTCGACTTCGGCGGCTCGATCCGCTGCGCGACGCTCGCGATGGGCGGCGACTGGGAGGATCTCGGCACCGCGCTGTCAGCGGACGAGGCCGCGGTCCAGCTGCAGCCGCTCGCCCGGATCGATGACGCGGCCGACCGCGCCTGGGCGCAGGATTGGCTCGCGGGTCTCCTCGCCCGGGAAGGGGTGACCGTCGATCCGGTCGAGCGCGACCATCTGTGGTCGGCGCTCACCTCGCTCGCCTCGGCGCCGGTCGAAGAACGCACGCTTACTGGGCTTTCGGTGCTGCTGCAATCGACCAATCTGAAGCGCGCGCTCGCACCATTCTGCATCGGCGGTCCGTTCGGGCGGCTGCTTGACGCCGAGGGCGAAGCGCTCGGCGGCGCAGACGTCCAGGCCTTCGAGACCGAGGGGCTGATCGGTTCCGCCGCAGCGCCCGCCGTGCTCGCCTATCTCTTCCACCGGATCGAGGCGCGGCTGACCGGACGGCCGAGCCTGATCCTCGTCGACGAGGGCTGGCTCGCGCTCGACGACACAACCTTCGGGGGCCAGCTGCGCGAATGGCTGAAGACGCTGCGCAAGAAGAACGCGAGCGTGATCTTCGCCACCCAGTCGCTTGCCGACATCGATGGCTCATCGATTGCGCCCGCGATCGTCGAGAGCTGCCCAACGCGGATCTTCCTGCCCAACGAACGCGCCTTCGAGCCGCAGATCGCCGAGATCTATCGCCGGTTCGGATTGAACGACCGGCAGATCGAGATCGTCGCGCGGAGCCTGCCGAAGCGCGACTATTA
Organism: Phycisphaerales bacterium; assembly: GCA_043101835.1. Lineage (GTDB taxonomy): Bacteria > Planctomycetota > Phycisphaerae > Phycisphaerales > UBA1924 > JBICHM01. Next base: position 6,579 of record JBICHM010000235.1, read on the forward strand.
CTGCCAGTCGCGGCGCGGCAACCGGCTCTTCGCGCTTGGGCTCGGCGAGGTCGCGCTCGCCTTCACCGCCGCCTCGTCCAAATCCGACCACGCCGCGATCGACGAGACGCTCGCCGACCATGGGCGCGACGGGTTCGCCGCCGCCTGGCTCGAACGCCGCGGCCTCGACTGGGCCGTCGAACTGCTCGGCCCCGCGGACACCATCCTCGAGACCGCGCAGCCGCAATCACCCAACACCCCTGAAGCAAACCACGACAAGGAGACTACCCATGACCAGAACCCGTAAACTCGCCGGACGCGCCGTCGCGGCGCTGCTGCTGTCGAGCGCCATCGCGCTCTCGCCGGCCACCGCGCCGCCCGCCCACGCGCTCTTCGGCGGGTTTGGCGGCATCGTCTACGATCCGACCAACCACGCAGAGAACCTGCTGACCGCCGCGCGGACGCTGGAGCAGATCAACAACCAGATCGCCCAGCTCCAGAACGAGGCGCAGATGCTGGTGAACCAGGCCCGCAACCTCGCGAGCCTGCCATATTCCTCGCTGTCGCGGCTGCAATCCTCGGTCCAGGAGACGCAGCGACTCCTTGGCGAAGCGCAGCGCATCGCCCATGACGTCACCGAGATCGACCGGGCGTTCACGGAAGACTACGGCGCCGCCGCCGCGCGCGGCGACTTCGACCAGATGATCGCCGGCGCGCGGGGCCGCTGGGAGACCTCAGTCGCGGGGCTGGAGGATTCGCTCAAGGTCCAGGCGGGCGTCGTCGGCAACATCGAGACCGCGCGGGCCGAGATGGGCGCGCTTGTCGCAGAGAGCCAGGCGGCGACCGGTGCACTTCAGGCCGCACAGGCCGGCAACCAGCTCCTCGCGCTGCAATCGGGGCAGATCGCCGACCTCACCGCCGCGATCGCCGCGCAAAACCGCGCCCAAACATTGGAAACCGCGCGACGCGTCTCGGCCGAGGCGCAGGGCCGCGAGAACCTCGCGCGGTTTCTCGACTACGGGTCCGGCTACGAGCCGACCACCGTGCGCATGTTTGGCGGCTGAGGCGATGCGGACCGGTCCCGAGAAGGTGCTGAAGCTCATCGCCATCGCCATGGGCGGCCTCGTCGTCCTCATGGCGGCGATGGAGCTTCAGGACGCCGTGAAGAAGGAGCGGGGCACCGAGGTATCGGTCCCCGCCAGCGATCCGCTGCGCGCCGAGCTCGCCCGCTGCCGGGCGCTGACACCGGACGAGCTCGTGACCGACACCGCCTGCCGCGAAGCCTGGGCCGAGAACCGCCGTCGCTTCTTCGACGGCGCGGTGCCGCGCGGCCTGGACGAATAGGACATGGGCGGCGTCGGCGTCATCGATCGGTTCCTGGAGGTCTTCGCCTCCTACATCGACTCAGGCTTCGGCCTGCTCGCGGGCGACGTCGCCTTCCTCGCGACCACGCTCATCGTCATCGACGTGACGCTCGCCGCACTCTTCTGGGCCTGGGGCGCCGATGACGACATCATCGGCCGGCTCGTCAAGAAGACGCTCTTCGTCGGCATCTTCGCCTACATCATCGGCAACTGGAACGCGCTTGCGCGCATCGTCTTCGAGAGCTTCGCCGGGCTCGGGCTTGTCGCCACCGGCGGCAGCATCAGCGCCGCGGAACTCCTGCAGCCCGGCCGGATCGCCGAGGTCGGACTCGAAGCGGGACAGCCGATCCTCGCTTCGATCGCCGACCTCATGGGCTTCGTCTCCTTCTTCGAGAACTTCATCCAGATCGCGATCCTGATGTTCGCCTGGATCGTCGTCGTGCTCGCCTTCTTCATCCTCGCGATCCAGCTCTTCGTGACGCTGATCGAGTTCAAGCTCGCGACGCTCGCGGGCTTCATCCTCGTGCCCTTCGGTCTTTTCAACAAGACCGCCTTCATGGCCGAGCGCGTGCTCGGGCTCGTCATCTCCTCCGGCGTCAAGGTGCTGGTGCTCGCGGTAATCGTCGGGATCGGATCCACGATCTTCGGCGAGTTCACCGCCGGATTCGCGGTCGAGCCGACCATCGAGGACGCGATGGCCGTCGTGCTCGGGGCGCTGTCGCTCCTCGCGCTCGGTATCTTCGGCCCCGGCATCGCCAACGGCATCGTCTCCGGCGGTCCGCAGCTCGGCGCGGGCGCGGCAGTCGGCACCGCGGTCGCGGCTGGCGGTACGCTTGTCGCTGGAGCGGCAGGCGCCAAGATGGGACTCGCCGCCGCGGGGGCCGCCGCCAGGGGTGGAGCCGCTGTCGCGGGCGGCGCCTCGACCGCCTACAGCATCGGCGCGGCGTCGGGATCGACCACGGCGGGCAAGGTCGCGGGTGGCATGACCGCCGTCGGCCAGGCCGGCATGAGCGCGGCGATCAACCCGCTGAAGAAGAGCCTCGGCGACAGCTACCGCTCCGGCTCGCGCGCCGCTTTCACCGCCACCGGCGGCCAGTTCTCGAACAGCCCTTCCGCGATGCCCGCTCCTGCGAATGACGGCCCGCCCGCCTGGGCGCGCCGCATGAAACGCCAGCAATCCCTCCACCACGGTGTCGCCACCGCCGCCCATGTCGTCCGCTCCGGCGACCATGGCGGCGGCGGAACATCCGTCAGCCTCTCGGAGAAACCATGAGCCTCTTCAAACGCCCCAGCGTCAGATACTCCAAGACCCCCGAACCGGTCACGCCCTATCAGAAGGCCGCCCAGGTCTGGGACGAGCGCATCGGCTCGGCCCGCGTCCAGGCGCGCAACTGGCGGCTCATGGCGATGGGCTGCCTAATCCTTAGCACGGGCACCTCCGCCGCGCTGGTCTGGCAGTCGACCCGCAGCACAGTCGTTCCCTACGTGGTCGAAGTCGACCGGCTCGGCGCGGCGCAGGCCGTCGCGCCCGCGACAGAGAACTTCCGCCCGAACGATCCGCAGATCGCCTTCCACCTCGCGCGCTTCGTCGAGAACGTCCGCCAGGTCCCAGCCGACCCGATCGTGCTGCGGCAGAACTGGCTGCGCGCCTACGACTTCACCACCGACCGCGGCTCGGTCGCGCTCAACGACTACGCCCGCGTCAACGACCCCTTCGCCCGCGTCGGCGACGAACAGGTCGCGGTCGAGATCTCCTCGGTCATCCGCGCCTCGGACTCGAGTTTCCGCGTCGCCTGGACCGAGCGGCGATACCTCAATGGACAGCTCGCCCGCACCGAGCGCTGGACCGCCATCCTCACCGTCGTCCTGCAGCCGCCGCGCACCGCGGAGGCGCTCCGCAAGAATCCCCTCGGCGTCTTCGTGCACGCCATCAATTGGTCACGGGAGAACGCCCAATGACAGACACGATCCGTGCGACACTTCGCATCTCAACACTGATCTTCACCGCAGCCCTCGCGGGCTGCGCCACGAACCCCCCGCTCGAGATCGCCTATGACGATCCGGTCGCCGCGACGCTCATCGCCGATCCCCTGCGCCCGGCCGAGATCGTCGAGCGCCCCGAACCGCTGCCTCTTCCCGGCCAGCTCATGCGCGTGGATGCCGACGACCGTCCGCCCGAGGCCGCGGAACCTGCCGAGCGGATCGACCAGGCCAACGCCGCTGCGCGCATCGAACCGGTGCGCGACGGGTTCATCAACGCCGTGCAACTCTATCCGTATTCCGCCGGCGCGCTCTATCAGGTTTACACGTCGCCCGGACAGATCACCGACATCGCGCTGCAGCCCGGCGAAAGCCTCGTCGGTTCCGGTCCGATCGCCGCCGGCGACACCGCGCGCTGGATCATCGGCGACACCGAGAGCGGGTCCGGCGAGAGCCGCCGCATCCATATCCTCGTCAAGCCGACCCGCCCCGATCTCACCACCAACCTCGTCATCAACACCGACCGGCGGACCTATCACCTCGAGCTGCGCGCCACGCCATCGGCTTACATGGCGTCGGTCTCCTGGACCTATGCCGAGGACGCGCTGATCGCGCTGCGCCGCCGGAATGGCGAGGCCGAGGCCGCACTGCCGATCTCCCGCGAGGTTGCGCTCGAGGATCTCAACTTCCGCTATCGGATCGAGGGCGACCGGCCGCCCTGGCGCCCGCGCCGTGCCTTCGACGATGGGCGGCAGGTCTTCATCGAGTTCCCGCGCGGCATCGGTCAGGGCGAGATGCCACCGCTCTTCGTGATCGGACCCGAGGGCGAAGGCCAGCTCGTGAACTACCGCATCCGCCGCAACTACATGGTGGTCGACCGGCTGTTTGCCGCTGCCGAGCTGCGTCTCGGCGATCGTCAGCGCGCCGTGCGGATCGTGCGCACCGATGGGGTCAGGCGCGGCGCGCACCGGGATGAAACGGTCGTCTCGGCCTCGCGGCCGGACGATGATCGGTGAGCGCCATGAGCAATCCTGAAACCGACCGGGAAGAGAAGGAAGCGGGGCGCCAACCGATCCGAGATACGCCGCGCTCCGAGAAGGACATCGCCGCCGAACTCCGCCTGCGACCCGATCCGCCCCGCGTCATGCGGCTGTCGCGGAGAGCCATCGCGGTGCTCGCCGGCGCAGGCGGGCTCGGGCTAGCGGCAATCCTGATCGTCGCGCTGCAGGACGGGGGCTCGATCGACGGACCGGCCGAGCTGTTCTCGACCGAGCGTGTCCAGCAGGCTGAGGGCCTGATCGGGCTTCCGAGCGATTATGGCCAAGTGCCGCAACTCGGCCCGCCGTTGCCGGGCGAACTCGGTCGTCCGGTCCTCTCGGCGCAGCGGCGGGGCACGCCGGTCCCACCGGTGTTCACACCGGCGGCGCCGGCGGTCGATCCTGCGGAGCAACTCCGCATGCAGGAGGAGGAAGCTGCCCGACTGAGCCGCCTGTTCGCCGAGGCCAACACCGCCGTGAACGCGGCCGCGCCTCCAAGGAGTACGGTCGCGCCTCCGGCAGGAGAGTTTGGCGCGTTGTTCCCGGCCACGGCGCAGCAGGCAACGCAGCTCGACGAAACGGACCGCAGAGAAGACTTCCTGAACCGCGAGGTGGATCGCCGCACCACCGCCGCCGACAGGCTGCAACCGCCGCCGAGCCCCTACGTACTGCAGGCGGGGTCGGTGATCGAGGCGGCGCTACTCACCGGCCTGCGCTCCGACCTGCCGGGCCAGATCAGCGCCCAGGTCACCGCCAATGTCTACGACAGCCCGACGGGGCGGTTCCTGCTCATCCCGCAGGGATCCCGCCTCCTCGGCGAATACGATAGCCGCGTCGCCGCCGGCCAATCGCGGCTGCTGCTGGCCTGGACGCGGCTCATCCTGCCCGACGGGCGGTCGATCGTCCTCGAACGCCAGCCCGGCACCGACGAGGCGGGCTATGCGGGCCTCCAGGACCGGGTCGACAACCATTGGGGTCGGGTGTTCCTTGCCGCGGGCTTGGCCACGGTGCTCAACATCGGCCTCGAGACCGGGCGCGACGATGACAGCGACATCGCCCGCGCGATCCGCGAGGGAACCCAGGACACGATCGGTCGCACGGGCGAGGAGATCGTGCGACGCCAGCTCCAGATCCCGCCGACGCTCACGATCCAACCGGGCTTCCCGGTGCGGGTCATGGTGACGCGGGACCTGATCCTGGAGCCGTTAGGAGACTGACGATGACGAAACTCAAGCTTGGCGCGATCCCCGACGACAAGCCCGTCAAGCTGACGGTCGAACTGCCCGCCGATGTCCACCGCGACCTCGCCGCCTATGCCGAGGTCTTGGCGCGCGAGACCGGCCAGACCCTCGAACCGGCCAAGCTCATCGCGCCCATGCTTTCGAGGTTCATGGCGACGGATCGCGCGTTCGCAAAGCTCAGAAAAGAGCGCCGCTCCGCTTCGCCTCGATCCGCGCCAGGCTCAGAAACCGCCTGAGCGCGGGATTGTCGTTCTCGGGACGCCAGGTAATGGAGAAGGGAACGGTCTCGTCCACTTCGCCGATTGGAACGAAGGCAACGTTCGGGTAATGGACGCCGCGCCAGTGATCGGCGACCAAGCTGATGCCGACTCCAAGCCCGACCAGGTTCATGATCCCTTCCCGGCCGAGTTGATGCCGCCGAACTGTCGCCGAGCGTCCGAGATCGCTGAGGTGACGTACAATATAGTCATGGATCTCAGGACCTGGTTCGTGCGTACTGACGATGAAGGCGGCGTCGCCGACATCGGCCCAAGCGAGGCGATCTCTTTTGGCATAAGGACTGTCGGTGGCAACCGCGAGAAAGACGTTTTCGCGGTCGAGCAAGAGGCTGTCCCCAAGTTCGGCGGGCGGTTCGCCAGCCGCAATCACTACATCAATGGCCCGGTGACTGAGCTGTGATAGAAGCCTGTTCCTGTGAGACTCACTGAAACTGACGTCAATTTGCGCATGAGCGTGCAGGAATGATTCGATGAGGTTTCTCACAGAACCATGAGAGAGAGACGCTATAACGCCCACGCGCAATTCGCCGTTGTCGGCGACTCCTGCAGCCTGTGCGGTGAATATGGCGGCATCGAAACGACTAGCGATCTCTCTGGTGTCGTCGGCGAAGCGCGTGCCGGCACGGGTAAGCCGAGCACCGCCCTGCCAGCGTTCGAACAGAGAAACGCCAAGCATGTTCTCCAGTTTTTGAATACGGCGCGTCACCGCCGATTGAGCGACGCCAAGTAAAACTGCGGCCTTTCGGAAACTGCCAGCCTCAGCAACCGAGAGAAACACTTCGAAATCATATAGCTCGACGCGCCGGAAATGTCTGAGAGCCCGAGTCATACCGCTACAATCGAGCAGGACTCACAGGGAGTACCTCACCTGCTTCGACGCTCATCAGACCCGTGAGGTGGGAGTTTCGCGCCTTCAGGAAAGTCCAGAGGCGCGCATCATAGTCATCGGGCACTGCCGACCGGATCGACGGTCTCTCTGCAAGAAATGCACGCCAAGCAGCCAGTTTGGGTTTGCCCGCCAGCACGCCGAAATCGCCGATCCTGTCGAAAGTGTCGAAGTAGCGAAAGACCGGCCCGAACACGGCATCGACGAGGCTAAAGGACTTGCCGCCGAACCATGATTGGCCGGCGAGGCGGTCTTCCAGACGGGCGAACTTCGCCGCCATTGCTTCCGTTTTCGCAACAAAGGACCGCTCGTCCTTGGCGTTGTAGAAGCCGGCGATGTCACCCAGGACAGCCGAGCCGAATTCGATCCAGGAGCGGTGCTCGGCCCTGGCGAGCGGGTCGCGCGGGTGCAGCGCCTTGCGCTGTGTCTCCTCAAGATACTCTAGGATGACGGCGGATTCGAAGACCGCCGTCTCGCCGACTTTGAGCACGGGCGTCTTGCCGAGCGGCGACAGGGCGACGAACCAGCCAGGCTTGTTGGAGAGATCGACATAAACGCGTTCGTGCTTCACCTTCTTTTCGGTCAGGGCAATGACCGCACGCTGAACATACGGGCAGAGGTGGTGGCTGATCAGGGTAAGCTTCGCCGTCATGTCCGCTCTCTCGAAGCAAGTGCCGGAATGACTGCGCCGATGGGACGCGAGGGAACGAGCGCGTAGCGTCCGTCGCCGAGCATGAATTGGCAGACGGCCAGCAGCGTCAGGTAAAGCGGATATTCCCAGCCGCCATTCTCGTACCCGAACATCCAGCCGTTGCCCCAATGCGCCCAGGTCGCGCCGGCGAGGATCGGTGCAAGGCCGAGGGCGACCCAGCGCGTCTGTATACCGAGCACCAGAAGTATCCCTCCGACCGCCTCGGCGGCGAAAACGACATAGGCGAACCACCCCGGCAAACCGATCGATGTGAAGAACTGGGCCGTGCCCGGCAGCGTGAAGACGAACAGCTTCAGTAACAGGCTGTGCGCGATGAACATGACGCCCAGCGCCACGCGCAGCAGCGTGACGGCGAAGGGCGCAATCTTGGGGTCGAGTAGCATGCGGATCTCCTTGATGCAGATGAATCGACATATACATGCACATGCATGCACCGTCAATCTTGATGCAACTGCATCTTGTTGGTATGAAGGCTCATGCCAAACGAAAAGCGCGATCTCTCTGATGAAACCGTGACAGCCTGGGCGCGGCTGGTCCGTATCTCGCAGGCCGTGCTCTCGAAGGTTGAAGCTGATCTGAAGGCAGCGGACCTGCCGCCGCTCTCTTGGTACGACGCACTTCTGGAGTTGGAGCGTGCGCGGCCCGATGGGCTGCGTCCCTATCAGCTTCAGGAACGTATGCTGTTGGCTCAGTACAACATGTCGAGACTTACCGACCGGCTGGCAAAAGCGGGCTATATCGAGCGCGAGGATTGTTCCGATGACGGACGCGGACAGATTCTCAAGATCGACTCTGCGGGGCGCGGCTTGCTACAGCGAATGTGGCCAGTCTACCGGAAAGCCATCGCGGCGCATTTCGCGGAAAAGCTCGACACCGGCGAGACCGCGGCGCTGTCGCGGATGCTCATCAAGCTCCGCTGACAGCTCTCATCTAAAAGCAATCTCCCTCGGCTATTCTAACGGTCGCGTATACGCACCACGCTCTCGCCGCCGGGAAAGATCGCCGAGTCATCGTCGGCGATCACAGTATTGTTTCCGCCGTCGAAAATACCCGCCTCGTCCCCGTCCTTCTAGTTTGGACCGATCAGCACGCGAAGGGCGGTGGCCCCATCCGACAGGCGTAGACCGTAGAACCAGATCCGGCGGTCGGGTTCGCTTCCCGACCCGTAAACGAGCCTTGGGGTTCACTGATCGTCGTTACTCCGCTGATCTGGAGATCCTCACGCGCCCAGGCGAGCTTGGAATTCCCGGCAGTCTCATCCTATTGCATAATCGCGATACCGGTGGCGCGGTCGGACTCGCCGTCTTCCGGTCCATCCGGCGTATATCCGGAATAGTTGCGACGACGATCTGGTCGTCGAGCGCGGCCGGCGAATTCTCGATTGTGTCGATTAAATCTGGCAGATCGGATATCAGCGGCGCGGGGGGGACCAACCGGAAGCGGCAACGCGACCAGCCGTGAAGCCGAACGGTCCTGACGATCACAGCGGATCGCGCCCGTCCAGACATCTTCCACGGCGCAGCGCGCGCCCACGGCCACGACGAGGCGGCGCCCGCCCGCCTCGACAATTGAGGGCGTTGTTCCAGTGCGGCCGCGAGAGGCGATCGGCGTCGATCCCAGAAGCGAAATCCGGTTTTCAGCCGGATCGTAGCGGACCGCCACCATCTGGTCGTCGAACGGAATATATTGAGTGTTCGAATCGTTCGGACCGCGCTCCATCGGGCTCTGATTGCTGGGGCAGGTGAGATCCGAACCCACAGGCACGTCGGAACCGAACGGGTCGATGCACTTTTCAGCGCGCCCGAGTGAGCCGCTTGCTTCCGCAAAATGGCCACGTAAGCACCGCGTAAGCACTATTTCCCGATTCATGGAAATTTTTAATATGCTGATTTTATGGAGAAAAGTGGCGCACCCGAGAGGATTCGAACCTCTGGCCTCCGCCTTCGGAGGGCGGCGCTCTATCCAGCTGAGCTACGGGTGCATACCGTTCGCGAGATGCTTACGCCATGCTTACGCGAGATTTTCGTCGACATGAAGAGCGAACCCGATATCCGCTCAAGCCGTTGTTTAGTCACTTCTTTCTTCGACCGCCACGAGCCATTGCCAGACTTGACATCCGCCTTCGGAGGGCAGCGCTCTATCCAGCTGAGCTATGGGTGCGCGAGACGGGGAGGCTTAGCCGATACGCGGAGCAAGTGCAATTGGCTTGCTCCGGCCGTCGGCAGGCCGATGTCAGCGGTTCTGAAATCAGAACCAGAC